>JAZUQS010000032.1:0-9874 GCA_045605825.1 Acutalibacteraceae bacterium | reverse complement strand
TTTTGCATCCCAATTAATTTTGCCGTTTTCTACGTAATACCATACGTTATTGAAATATACAAGTGTTGTTATACTCCAATCAAGGTAGCCGTCAACTACATAGAACCAACTGCCTGAATATTCTACAAGACCTGTATAATCGCTATTAATCACGCCGTTTTCTACATAGTACCATTCGCCCTGATACTGACAAAGTGTTTTGGCATGGAAATTAACCTGACCGTTTTGTACGTAATACAATGTACCGTTGTATTCAACAAAAGTAGTTATATTCCAATCGATACGACCATTTACAACATAATACCAGTTACCAAAGTATTCCACAAGATCTGTATAAGTCCAATCAACTTCACCATTTGTTACGTAAAACCAGCTACCCTCGTACTCAACAAGACCTCTGTAATCATTATTTAAAAGACCGTTTGTGTAGCAATGCCAGATGTTATCGCCACCTAAAGAAAGTGTTACGTTAGGCCTTGTGTTTGTGCGTATCTGAGCAAGAGTATATTTAGGGCTTTCGTTGTTACCTGAAACAGAGCAAATTGAATACTCAAAATTATTCCAATGGAACAATGTAGCAGTTGAGTCAACATAAGATGTTTTGTCTGTTGTACCAACTGCAACCCACTCACCTCTGTCACCGTTTTCATGTACTGCTCTTCTGTAAAGGCGATATGTTGTTATACCCTCCATAGCGGACCATGAAGCCATAACATTGTTACCGCTGGGTGAAAGCCATAACATTGACGGGGCAAGTAAATAGCAAACTGAAACACCCTGCTCAAAGCTTGAGTTCAAACCGGTTTCATTATAAGCTCTTACGGTATATTGATAATTGGTATTGTTAACAACGTCATAATCCACGTATGAGCAATCGGTCGTTCTTGCAATCTCTGCCCAAGAACCGTCAATAATTTTATAAACAACATAGCCCGTTGCACCGATTGTAGGCTCCCATTCAACAGTTACTCCGCCCTCAAACATTGTAGCAGAAAGAACGTGAGTTGTGCTGAGAGTTGTACCTGTCCAAGTGTAGAAGGGCTCGTAGTCATCACCTTGATCTATATTGTTTGAAGGTGTGTCACTTACAAACTCTCTGCAACGGAATGATACGGAAGTAATCGGTCTTGCAGTGCCCTTAACTTTAAAAGTAAACTGCATAAACTGAGTGTCTGCATTACCGTTTTTATACTCTGACATACTAAGATAAGCTATCGTGTGGGTATCAGCTTTGCCTTCTACCGGGCCCTCTGTATACATTCCTGATATAGGGGAACCCTGTGCCTGTCCTGCAGAAACAACCTCTAAAACGTTAGGGTCATAAACTGCCCAAACAACTGCACCTGTAAGGTTTACGCCACCTTTAAGGCTAACGGTGTATGTAATGGTATCATTAAAAACACCGTCTGTTTTAACGCTCAATAAATCCCCTGCTATTGAAGCTTCGGCTGCAAAAGCAACTGAACCGATAGAGAATAATGAGCATAAAACAAGGCTCAAGCAAAGTATAACTGAAATACTTTTTTTCATTTAAAAATCTTCCTTTCAAAGTACTTGAAAAACTCGATTACACTTTCAAATGTAATCATAATTGTACTTTTATAATATACCATATATCGTATTACAATGTCAACGAAAAGCAACTAAAAGAATTGTAAATTTAGTGTAACGAAATAGATTTAGTTTTATTGAAATAAAAAGAAAAGTGTGTTAGTATGGTTTTATCAATAATGAAACGAGGCTTTTGTATGAAACCCATAAGAACATTTATACAGCAAAACTTAATAAAAGCTACTATTGAGGTTGAAAAAGTAATTCATAAAGCAACTAACGGTAAATTAGCCGGAAATTGCTTTTTATCTGCAGTAGATATTCCAAACGTCGGCACAAAGGTTAAAATCATCAAGGAAAACGATACTGCTACTTATATCGCAAAATTCAAGGATGATGGCACAATTGACAACGGCGATTTTAAAATTCTCGCTACAACCGACCTTCATTTTTGCCCTAACAATGATTTAAACAATAAAACTCTTCAGAAAATGGTTAACCAGATTCGCGACGAAAAACCCGATCTTGTTATTTTTACGGGTGACAATATTCTAGGTAGATTCCAACAGATTGAAGCAATCCAATTTGCTCAAATGATGGAAAAAATCGGCGTTTACTGGGTATACGTTTTCGGTAATCACGAAGCAAGAGATGAAAAAGAGTATTATAAATACCTTATTTTCAAGAGCATTTGCGATTATCCTCATTGTCTTTCGAAATTCGGCGACCCCTCACTTTTCGGCTTTGGTAACTTTCTTGTAAATATTATGAATTCCGAAACAGATTTAAAGCAAAGCCTAGTTTTCTTTGATTCAGGTCGTGATATGGTAGATAGTCACAGAAAAATCGACGGTGTACCCGACGATTTACCCGAGGGCTACGATTACATAAAAAAATCGCAAATTGCCTGGTACGAAAAAGAAATAAAAGCTTTAAAAGATACCTATGGCAAAGTTGAATCAATGTTATATATGCATATTCCGATTAAAGAATATGAAGAGGTTTTCTACCGTAACGAAGAAGGCAAATTTGTTCCTACGGGAAAAGCAGAAATCCTTTACGGAAGAATGTTTGAAAGCGTAGGTTCTTCACCTTATAACAGCGGCCTTTTTGAAGCTATGAAAAGAAACGGATCACAAGCAATTTTCTGCGGACACGACCACGTTAACGACTGGGCAGCAAAATATGAAGGCATTCTTTTAGTTTACAATCAATACGGTAGCTACGGTGCATATAATTTAGGCGATTACAACGGTATGCACCTTGACGAAAAGGATTGGCAGCAGGGTGTAACAATTACTACCATTCACCCAGACGGCTCAATCGATTTACGTCAAAGCTTTCACGCTAAATATTTAAAATAACAAGAATTTGTATTCACAAAAAATTCATTAAAAATCTTAATTTGTTAACATCTATTTAATACGCAATTAAATAATATAGCTTATAGTGTAATCAACGGGACGGGAAACCGTTCTTGTTGATTACACGTTTTCATTCCTATCTCCTTATTTTCCATATTTACCCCAAGAAAAACGCATTTTGCTTCGGCAAATGCGTTTTTCGTCTTTTTAAATAAAATTTATTAGTATTTACAACTATTGACTGTTTACTTTGCGAGTGATAGAATAATTTTGTGATTATTCTTTTATTGCTATTTGAAAGGATATTTGATATTATGAAAATTTTCGGGCGTGCTTTATTTGCATTTTCATTCACTTTGTTTCTGTTTTTTACATTATCCTTAACTACCCTTGCAGTTGATACAAATAATCAATCTCAAATTCAAAACGATTGTCGTTACACCACCTCATTAGATAACATCACAGGTGAGGTTGACATAGCTGAATTGGGAAAATATATAGAAGACAACGTTATAAACTGCGTTTCAGAAATTGATATTTCTCTTTTCAATATTCCCTATTCAAGTGAAAATGTTGATGCTATTTCCGACTATATATACAACGACCTCATTGAAGCATTCCACGTTAAAAGAATTGGATTTTCATATGTAGTTAATGAAAATCCATCACTTGCAAGTATTATTATAAAATATAAGCCTGACTACACAGAAGAGGTTTACTCTCAACAGTTACAGCAATGCAGAAATGCCGCCGACAAAATTCTTGAGGATATCGCAGATAATCCTAATTTAACATATGCAGAAAAACTGCTTCTTATTCACGACAGACTTATAGTTCTTAGCGAATATGATTACGATAACTATTTAAACGGTACTATCCCTGATGAATCCTATACCATCTACGGACTTTTAGTCAAGGGTACTGCTGTTTGCCAAGGTTACTCTAAAACCTTTAAATATTTAGCAGAAAAAATCGGCGTTCCTACTGATATTTGTTCTTCAAGAGAACTGAACCATGCATGGAATATTGTATACCTTGACGGCACACCCTATCACGTTGACGTTACCTTCGATGACCCTGTGCGTGACGTTACCGGAAGGGTTTTCCATAACAACTTTTTACTTTCTGACGAAGCAATAAAAGAATCCAATCACAATGCAGACGATTACTTTGTTGGTGCAACAGATACCCGCTTTGAAAATGCTTATTGGAAGAATTCGGCCACTCAAATTATTTACCTTGATAACGAATTCTATTATATTGATGAAAACGACGAAAAATTAGTAAAGAAATCTGACGAAAGCGTTGTGCTGGACTTAGACTACAATTGGAGTAATTGGGTCGGTAACTATTCAATGCTTACAACCGACGGAAAATATATTTATTATTCAACCCCTGTTTCTATTTACAAATATAATACAAAAACAAAAACATCTGTAGAAATATTCACCCTTGACACTCAACAGAATAAAAACAAGCTCATTTATGGCTTTACTTATAAAAACGGTATTTTCTTTTATGATTTAAGCACCTCACCCAATTATTCAAGCTCCACCTTAAAACAGCTTAGCTTTACATATGACGAGACCTCGGATATCCCTACTGACCCAACTTTAATAGAAATCGACGGTATTCTTTATTACTACAACAACGCTGAAATTGATTATTCTGAAACCTTAGTTTTCTACAATAACCAGTGGTACTACGTAAACAATGGTAGGTTTCAAGATACCTACACAGGTCTTGTGAATTATTATAATGTTTGGTACTACGTAGAAAACGGTATTCTCAACTGGAATTACACAGGACTTACTCTTTACTATAACGTATGGTACTACGTAGAAAATGGCGTCCTAAATTGGAATTACACAGGACTTGCATATCATTATGGCGATTGGTACTATGTAGAAAACGGTGTTCTCAATTGGAATTACACTGGACTTACTCTTTACTATGACACGTGGTACTACGTAGAAAACGGTGTACTCAATTGGAATTACACAGGCTTCACAAATTACTACGGCACTTGGTATTACGTCGAAAACGGATACCTTGACTGGAGCAAACAATAAAACAAACAAAAACAGGTCTGAAAAATCAGACCTGTTTTTTGTTATATTTAAAATATTATACTACCTCATACATATTGGCAGCATCATCTTTTTTTGCATATTCATTAATTGACAAAACCTTGTATTTTGTAAGATTACTACCCATTTGAATAGCTATGATATCGCCAACCTTAACCTCATATGAAGCTCTTGCAATTTTTCCGTTTACCTCAACGTGCTTCGCATCGCAAACCTCGTTTGCAACTGTACGGCGTTTGATTATTCTTGAAACCTTTAAATATTTATCTAAACGCATAATTATTCCTTTCATCAATCAAGATATATTTATCTTGTGCCGCTCCAGAAAATATGCTCTTTAACAAGCACTGCTCTCAACGGTGCAGCCTCAAGACCTTGTATTTTCAAGGGCTGTGCCATAAGAAAATATGTACCCGGCTCCACGTTTGAAAGGTCAAGACCTTCTATAATAGGTATATCTGCAGAAAGTAAAGCCTTATGCACACTTTCGTTTTGTCCGTGAATACCAATAGTTTGAGAATCTGTGCCGACAAGCTTTATACCTGAATCGGCGATATAATAAGCACTGCTTTCCATAAGATGTGATAAGCCGTTGCCTTTTATAAGCAATCTTTCACAACCGGACCAAGGGAAGTTATCCTCTGCGAAAGCACCCGTTATAGGGCCGGGAGGTGCTTCCACAACGCGACATTCACCGATAAATAAATCAAGAGGCATACCCTCGTTTGCAGTAGCTCCGTCTATAAAATGAAGAGGTGCATCTACGTGAGTTGCGGTATGAAGGCAAGTGTATACAGCGTTAAGGTTACAATTATCCCCTGCTCTAATACTCTTTATATTATCAACGTACCCATCGGGGTCACCGGGGTAAACCGGTGTTTTAAGAACATCTCTTGAAATATCTATAATCTCCATAATTACACCTTACAAATCTTCTGCAATTACTGTTTTTCTCACTTATTAAAAAAGATTGTTTATATCAATCTGGGTAAGTGAAGAAAAGTCAACGTTACCGAAATCAGCAACTGCTTTATCCATAAATGCTCTTTCAAAGCCCTCACAGAATGATGAAAGCTTAACCTCTGTTTCAGTGCCGTCATCCATCGATTTAAGCTTTGCACTGTCACTTTCTATTTCGTTATCACCGATAACAACCGTATACTGCGAATTAATTTTGTTTGCATATTTCATCTGCGCTTTAATTGACCTGCCAACAGTATCAACGTTAACACTATAACCCTCTGCACGAAGGTCTGCGGAAATTTCAAGCGCTTTCAAAACTGCATTTTCACCTGCAGTAACAATTGAAAGGTTGCATTGAGGTGGTTCGGGGAAAGCTACACCGCTTTCCTCCATTGCAAGCAAAAGTCTTTCAAGACCAATAGCAAGTCCGCAAGCGGGAAGAGCCGCACCGCCTAATTCCTCAACAAGTCCGTCATATCTTCCACCACCGCAAAGGACAAGACCGTTTGTTTTTTCGTCCTTTGAAACAAACTCAAAAACAGTTCTTGTATAGTAGTCAAGACCACGTACAATCTGAGGATTAACTGTATATTCAATTCCTAAAGCATCAAGATATTTTTTAAGGCTCTCGAAATGCTCACGACAGTCATCACAAATAAAATCAAGCACAACGGGTGCACCATTTGCAATTTCTGAACAAACAGTACTCTTACAGTCAAGTATTCTCATAGGATTTCTTTCAAGCCTTGAAAGACAGGTTTCGCAAAGGTCACCTTGTCTGTCAGCAAAATATGCTTTTAAAGCCTCTGAATATTTCTTTCTGCATTCAGGACAACCGATTGAATTTATTTCGAGAACGAAATTTTCCAAGCCTAAATATACAAAATAACTGTTAGCAAGTGCAATTACCTCAGCATCAGCTAAAGGTGATGCCGCACCGAAGCACTCAATACCAAACTGATGGAACTCTCTTAATCTGCCTGCCTGAGGCTTTTCATAACGGTAGCAAGATGTAAGATAGCAAACCTTTTGAGGAAGAGGCTCGTTAAAAAGACCGTGCTCAAGGAATGCTCTTACCGCACCTGCAGTGCCCTCAGGACGAAGAGTTATTGAACGGTCACCTTTGTCATTAAAGGTATACATTTCTTTTTGAACAACGTCAGTTGTTTCACCGACGGATCGGTCGAAAAGCTCTGTATATTCAAAAACGGGTGTTCTCATTTCGTGAAAACCGTAAGTTTTTGCAATATCAAGAGCTGCTTGCTCAATATATTGAGATTTGTAACTTTCTGAAGGAAGGGTATCTTTAGTACCCTTTATTGCTTTAATGTTTACAGCCATAAAAAAGCTCCTTAAATAAATATATGATACTAAAATAATTAACTAAAAATAAAAACGGGTGTTGAAAAACCTCAACACCCGATAAGTTTATAACAAATAACCTTTAAAATCAAGACAATTTCACAAAATACCTTACTTGTTTTTGGGATTTACAATATCACGCCAATCAAGGTCACCGTTTTCAAGGCTATGAATAAGAGCCTCGGCTGTAGCAATATTGGTTGCTACGGGGATATTGTGAACGTCGCAAAGTCTTAAAAGATTAGCTTCGTTAGGCTCACCCGGCTTCGGGTTAAGCGGGTCGCGGAACATAAGCAAAAGGTCAATTTCGTCACAAGCAATACGAGAACCGATCTGCTGAGCACCGCCCTGAGAGCCACTAAGATATTTTTCTATATTAAGACCTGTTGCTTCAGCAACAAGCTTACCTGTTGTACCGGTAGCACAAATACTGTGTTTACTTAAAATACCGCAATAAGCGATACAAAACTGTGTCATAAGCTCTTTTTTAGAATCGTGGGCAATCAATGCTATATTCATCAAATCACTCTCCTTGGTGGTTTTAAATATTTTAGCAGAAAAACGCTTATTTTTCAACATTTTTCAACAATTTTTCTGCTATAAAATTATGAATTTATTTTATGAGTTTAAGTCAGCAAAATTCTTTTTGTTTGATATGTAAAGATTTTTATAAACATTATAATATTTATCGTAAATCTTCTTTTTATCCATATCGGGAACAAAGGTTTTTGCTACGGGGATAAGCTTCTTAGCATCTTCAATTGATGAACACTGCCCCATACCAACTGCAATAAGAACTGCAGCACCCATTGCACCAACGTTTTGGGGTGTTTCAACTGTTTCGATAACCTTACCTGTGCAATCAGCAAGGATCTGACAAGTAAGATCGGAAAGAGCTCCGCCACCAACAAAACGAACTTTATCGGAGGATTTAACCTTTTTCTCTTCAGTTTCAAGGAACCAACGAAGGTGATAACAAACACCCTCAAGAACGGCTCTGATCATCTGACTCTTACCTGTTTCAAGGCTAATATTGAAAAACATACCTCTTGCATTAGGGTCCTCAAAGGGACAACGGTTTCCGTGAAGCCAAGGTGTGAATATAACTCCGCCTGCACCTGCAGGAACGTCCTTAACAACGTCGGTCATATAATCGTAAAGGCTTGTATATTTGCCCTCATAGCCGTCAGTAATATTCTTTTTATCAAGATAAACGCCAATTTCGTCAAGAGCAAGGTGGTCTTTAACCCATTCAAGACATTTACCTGCTGTTTCAAGCTCTGCAAAGTAGTTATATCTACCCTCTTCCGCACCTACAACAGCTGCAATCATAGCAGATGCATCAACAATACTTTTATCAACAACGGTTGAAACCCAACCTGACGTACCGCTGTAAATATGAGTATCACCCATCGCCACTGAGCCGGCACCAACACCGATAAGAGAAGCATCACCGCCGCCACCGTAAACAGCAGTACCGGGATTAAGGCCTAACTCTCTTGCAGGCTCTTCGAGAAGCTCGCCGATTTTTTCAGCAGACTTTTTAATCTCGGGAAGGTGAGCCATATTAACACCGAGCATCTTACACATAGCAGGGCTGAATTCGTGTTTTTTAATATCGTAAAGCTCTGTTGCAAAAGCAGAGTCGTGAGTCATACAAAACTCACCTGTCATACGTGCGATAAAATATTCTTTAACGTCAAGCCATTTATGAACTCGTTTAAAGTTTTCGGGCTCGTTATTTTCAACCCATTTATATTTCCATACAGGGTCCTTAACCGATGCAGCAACAGCACCTGTAATCATAAGTGAGCGTAAAAGCTTTGGAATAAACGCACCTGCGATTTGAGGACCGTAGGCAATACCCTCTTTAAGCTCTTTTCTTGCACGCTGATCCATATAGCCCATTGCTCTTCTTACAGGCTTACCGTCTTTATCAACAAGAACAACGCCCTGCATCTGAGAGCAGAATGAAATACCGCATATATCTTTTATATCTACGTCACATTTACCAAGAACTTCTTTTGTGGTTGAACACATAGCGTCCCACCACTCCTGAGGCTCCTGCTCTGCACCGCCGTCAGGGAAAACGTAGAGGTTGTACCCTGCTGATGCCGCTGAAACAAGGCTTATTTTTTCACCTAATTCAAAAATACAAGTTTTTACACCTGTTGTACCTATATCATAACTTATTGCATATTTACCCATATCTGTACCTCCGAAAAGAGTTGGTTTTCACACCAAAAATGAATCCATGTTCATTATGCACTATTTTATGTGAATAATCAACAGTAAAGTACATAAAAAGTTGCACAAATTTTATTAACAGTGCTTGTTTTTTTAGCATAATAAATTTTTTGAAAAAATTTTCAAAAAAACGCTTGACATTTAAAAAATATTTGATATAATTGTCAATGTTCTTCGGAGGACGAACAGTTCTTCGCAGTCGGTGTTGATGGCGTTGAGGGTCCACCCGTTCCCATCCCGAACACGGTAGTTAAGCTCAACAGCGCCGAAGATACTTAGTGGGAAGCCGCTTGGGAA
>JAZUQS010000031.1:0-7759 GCA_045605825.1 Acutalibacteraceae bacterium | reverse complement strand
CGTAACAACGCTTACGTATTATTATGACGTATGGTATTACGTTGAAAACGGACAAATCAATTGGGATAGTGATACACTTTGCTTCTACGAGGGCGGATGGTATTACGTTAAAAACGGTACTATTGCTTGGGATTATACAGGTCTTGTAGA
This sequence comes from Acutalibacteraceae bacterium, assembly GCA_045605825.1. Lineage (GTDB taxonomy): Bacteria > Bacillota > Clostridia > Oscillospirales > Acutalibacteraceae > DTU089. The sequence continues at coordinate 7,609 of JAZUQS010000031.1, read as the reverse complement.
GTATTATGGCACAAAGTATTACGTAACAAACGGCTTTATTTTCTGGGATAGTGAAGCTGTTGTTTCATACGAAGGCATAAACTATTATATCTGTGGTGCTGTAATTGCTTGGGATTATACAGGTGACGTTGTTGTAAACAATATTATGTATAGAGTTAAAGACGGTGTTGTGTTAGATAATGCCTTTGATTTGAATCCTGTTTATGTAAATGGTGAAATGGATATTAACCCCGTTTATTAATCTTGAATAAAAAAGAAACGCTCTGAGAGTCTTGCGATTCTCAGAGCGTTTTTGTTAGTCTATAGCTTGTTTTATTTTATATTGAATAATTCCTTTGTGTTTTTTGCGGTTATATCTAAAACCTCTTGAGGAGTAAAACCTTTAATTTCTGCAACCTTTTGAGCAACGTAAGGAATATAAGCAGAGTAGTTTCTTTTTCCTCTCATCGGTACGGGTGCCATATAAGGACAATCAGTTTCAAGAAGCAATTTATCAAGCGGTAGCATTTCGGCTACCTCAACAGGTCTTCTTGCATTTTTAAAGGTTAAAGCACCTCCCAGACCAATATACATACCAAGCTTTAAAATCTCTTTAGCCATTTCGGCACTTCCTGAAAAGCAATGTAAAACACCTTTGGGTTTATGTTTTTTCAGAATATTTAAAGTGTCCTCGTGAGCTTCCCTGTCGTGAACGATTACGGGTAAATTAAGCTCCTTTGCAAGTAGTATCTGCTCTTCAAAAACCTTTTTTTGAGTTCCTTTATTATCTTGACGCCAATAGTAATCAAGACCGATTTCGCCTATGGCAACGCATTTTTTATTTTTAGAAAGCTCTTTTAAAATATCAATATAATTTTCAGGTAAGCCGTCAACCTCTTCGGGATGCACACCGCAAGCAGCGTATATATAATCGTATTCCTCGGAAAGAACAATAGAGGCTTTCGATGAATCTAAATCCGCACCGCAATTGATAACGCCACAAATGCCCGATTCCTTAAGGGAACCGAGCATTTCTGTTCTGTCATCATTAAAAGCTTTATCTGTGTAATGTGCGTGTGAATCAAATATATTATTCATTAGCTTAACTGTGTGCCTGCGGGCATACCTTCAACGAACGCAACCTTAACGTCTTCTTCAGAAACTTCACCTGCAAGAAGCATACCGTGGCTTTCTACACCGCAAAGTGTTCTGGGAGCAAGGTTTGCAACAATAATAACCTTTTTACCTATAAGGTCTTCGGGGCTGTACCATTTTGCGATACCTGAAGCAATTGTACGGGGTGTTTTTGTACCGTCGTTAAGAGTGAGCTGAAGTAATTTCTTTGCTCTCTTAATAGGCTGACAGTCTGTAACCTCGGCAACGCGAAGCTCAACCTTCGCAAAATCATCATAAACGATTTCTGCAAGGCCTTCAATTTCTTTTTCCTCTTCCTTTTCTTCGTTTGAATCGGGAAGAGATGCTTCGATTTCAGCAAGTGTTTTTTCAACGTCAAGACGTGAGAAAAGGGGAGTAGCAACCCCTACTTTGTCGCCTGCTTTAATAGCACCGAAGCTGTCAAGTGATTCAAGAGTGTTAACGTCTGTGCCGATTTGCTCAAGAATTTTATCGCTTGTTTCAGGCATAAAGGGCTTAAGAAGAACTGCTACGAAACGAATGCTTTCAAGAAGGTTGTAAAGCACAGTGCCGAGTCGAGCTTTCTTTTCTTCATCCTTTGCAAGAGCCCAGGGCATTGTTTCATCAATGTATTTGTTGCAACGCTTTGCAAGGTCAAATACGAGAGAAATAGCGTCACTTACTTTATAAGTATCAAGAAGCTTTGCAACGTTTGAAAGAGTACCTAAAGCAGTTGCTTTAAGGTCTTCGTCAATTTCCTCTGCTGCTGTAGGAGCCTGAATAACACCGTCGAAATATTTGTTGTTCATAGCAACTGTACGGTTTACAAGGTTGCCTAAGGTGTTAGCAAGGTCTGAATTGAAGCGTTCAATTATTGTTTCATAAGTAATCGTACCGTCCTGAGCGTGAGGCATTTCGGAAAGAAGATAATAACGGATGGCATCAACACCGAAACGGTTGCAAAGGTCATCGGCATAAATAACGTTACCCTTTGATTTACTCATTTTGTCGTTACCTGAAAGAAGCCAAGGGTGACCGAATACCTGCTTGGGTAAGGGCTCACCGAGTGCCATAAGCATAATAGGCCAGTAAATTGTATGGAAACGTAAAATATCCTTACCGATAATATGAACGTCTGCAGGCCAGTATTTTTTATACATCTCTGACTGGTTGTCAGGGTCGTAGCCAAGACCTGTGATATAGTTTAAAAGAGCGTCAACCCAAACGTAAATAACGTGCTTTTCATCGCCGGGGAAAGGGATGCCCCATTTAAAAGTTGAACGGGAAATACATAAATCCTGAAGGCCGGGCTTGATAAAGTTATTTATCATTTCTTTCTTACGGCTTTCGGGGTAAATGAAATCGGGATTGCTCTCAATATATTCTTCAAGCTGTTTCTGATATTTGCTCATTTTGAAGAAATATGCTTCTTCCTGTTCTTTACGAACTTCTCTTCCGCAGTCGGGACATTTACCGTCTACAAGCTGACTGTCTGTGAAAAAGCTTTCACAGGGAACACAGTACCAGCCCTCGTAAGCACTTTTGTAAACGTCACCTTTATCAATAAGCTTTTTGAAGATTTTCTGTACTGATTCTTCGTGGTCTTTATCAGTTGTACGGATGAATTTATCATAGGTTGTATTAAGGCAATCACAGATATCCTTGATTTCGCCTGCAACCTTGTCAACGTATTCTTTAGGAGAAATACCTGCAGCTGCGGCATATTCTTCAATTTTCTGACCGTGCTCATCAGTACCTGTCTGGAAGAAAACGTCATAGCCTTGCATTCGTTTAAATCTTGCCAAAGCATCGGCAAGTACGATTTCGTAAGAGTTACCTATATGAGGCTTACGAGAAGTATACGCAATAGCAGTAGTAATGTAATAAGGCTTGTTCATTTTTCTTTGTCTCCTTTTTTCTCCCTTATGGGAATTTACCACCTTTCAAATGAGAAAGGCGGTAATATTATAGTATTATTATGGATTTAAGTCAAGTTTATTCAGCTTTTAACTTGAGGGTTACCTTTTCAATGCCTTTAGCATCAATTGTTACGGTGATATCACCTTTTTCACCCTTTGTTCTTATCCAGAATGCTCTGTCACCGCCGACAAGAGGGAATTCGGAAGGGCCGATAATAGAAGCGGCACCCTTAACGGTAACCTTAACTGCAGAATCTGCAAAAGGTACTCTGTTACCATTCTGGTCACGGGCGATAATCTGAATTCTTGTTGCATCGTAAGTATCTTCTTCGTGGAGAGTGTAAGAATCTGCTTTAACGTCAAGGTTAAGTGAAGTAACTGCATTTCTTACAACGGTAGCAACACATTCGCCGTTGATATAGCCTTCAAAAGCATAGGTGATTTGCTCGTTACCCCAACCGCCAACGTATTTTGTTACGATATCAAACATTCTGTTGAAGGGGATTTTGCCCACAACCATTGCGGCACCTGCTTTAGCAAATTTTGAGGGCGGAAGCTTCCACTGTTTAGTTTGAGCGGCAACAAGAGTATCGGTAAGAAGAGCTGCTGCTTTGGGGTCTAATCCGTCATCAACTGTGAGAGCATCACCAATAAAGTCGGATGCAATCATCGGGGGATGAGGAAGGTTTTTAAATTTTGAATCCTTGGGATAAATTGTGCTTGTATATTTACCGTTTTTGTAAAGCTTAACGTAATCGCAGTTTGTAAACACCCAAACGTCGCCTATAACTCCGCCGGGATGCTCGCCGATATCCATAGCAGAAGCAACCTCAAGGAAAGGCTCGTTTTCTTTTTGTGAACGGTAAATAGCAGCACCGAGTTTGGGTACACGGAACATATCCGTTACACCGTGGTAGCAAATTCTGTCACCGCTACCGAAGTCTTTATGAGTGTTATAGTCAGACATACACCAACCGATAGCACCGCTTGTACGACTGTTGCCGTAAGCAGAGTTGAGAACTCTTGTGTGACGTAATGCATGCTCGGAACGAACGCCCTCTTTATCAAAGCTCTTTGTTGGGAACATATGACCGTTGTGTTCTGTTACAAGATAAGGTGCTTTAAGGCTCTTTGTAACTATAGCAGGGGGTAAAAGATTTATTGCACCGCCGGAATGAATAAAGTCGTTCATTGTGTAAACGTCTTCTAAAAGATGGCTGAAGGGCATATTTCTTACGCCACCTGTCTGGCGGGTGTTATCAAGTGAACGGGCAATAGCATTTGTTTCTGTATAGAATTCGTCACAGTCAAGACCCTCGTTAACACGAACACCCCAAAGAATTACGCAGGGGTGATTTCTGTCACGTAATACCATTCGACGAACGTTGTCCTTTGCGATTTCACGCCATTCACCGTCGCCTAAATACTGCCATGATGGCATTTCAGTAAATACCAAAAGACCTATTTCATCACAACGGTCAAGGAAGTGAACACTGTCGGGATAGTGAGAGGTTCTCGCAAGGTTAACACCAAGCTCGTATTTAAGAAGGTCAGCATCAGCCTTTTGAACGTTTTTAGGCATAGCATAACCAACGTAGGGATAGCTTTGATGGCGGTTAAGACCGCGTATTTTAATCTTCTTACCGTTAAGGTAGAAGCCGTCTGTCATAAATTTACATTCTCTGAAGCCGAAGCGAACGGTAACTTCATCCTTATCATCAAGCTTTATTTTCATTGTGTAAAGGTTGGGGTTATCGATATCCCAAAGCTTTACATCTGAAACAGCCCATTTTGCATTTATAACAGTACCCTTGAAATCGGTTTTCCTTTCACCGATTATCTTGTCACCGTCCAAAAGAGTAAATGTAAGCTGACCGCTTGTGCTTTGGGAAAGAGTGATATCTATATCAAGCACTTTTTTAGGCTGTAAAACGTTGAGAGTACGGATAAATGCATTGTCAATGTAAACCTCGCTTACCTCTTCAAGCCATACTTCTCTATAAATACCGCCGTAAACAAGGTAGTCTACAACGTTACCGAAAGGCGGGATTTCTTTTCTTTCCGATGAGTCAAGCTCAACTACGAGAAGGTTACCTTTTGCTTTTACTTTGTCCGTAATATCAAAGGTAAAGGGGTTGTATGCACCCTTATATTCACCTATAAATTCACCGTTAAGATAAACCTTCGAATAAACTGCCGCACCTTCAAAATGAAGTATATAACGTTTGCCCTCGGTCTTTTTACCGATGTCAAAGGTTTTACGGTAACAGCTGATAAACTGATATGATTTTTCATCAAAATAATTTAAAGGTAATTCTTTATTGGTATGGGGAATATCAACCGTTTCAAAATGACTGTCATCATATTTTTTCTGGGTCATTTCTTTTTCGAAAGCAGGATAATATTTCCAACCGAAGTTAAGTGATTGTGACGTACGCATTTTATCACCCTTTTCCATAAATACTGTTAAAAAGTTAATACACATTTATTCTATACCATCATAAATAGTATGTCAATAAATCTTCTTTCTTGTTTTGAAGCTGGCCGTCTATTACAGCATCTAAAAGTGTATCAAGAGCTTTGCCTATTTCCTCGCCCTTAAGACCTTTCCTTTTTAGGTCGTTACCTGATATTGCAAGCTGAGATATTTTACAGCACTCGTTGTTTTTTTCAATTTCGTCAAGCCACTTTAAACACTGCTCAGATTCTTTACTTATATCGCGGTAGCTTTCGCTTAAAGCTCCGCGATCACTTTTTTTGATAATTAAAAGTGTTTTTATATCATCAACGGTTTTGTTTTTTAAATGCTTTTTTAAAGCAATTTTTGTAAGCGGTGGTTCAAAATCGTGGTTTGCAACAAGAAAAGAAACTCTGTTTATTGTCTTTTTATCAAGTTTAAGCCTTGTTAATATTTCGTGAGCCATATCACCGCCTATGGTGGCGTGATTTTTAAAGGTGCTGTTACCGTTTTCGTCAAGCTTATGAGTCGGCACCTTTCCTAAATCGTGAAGAAGCATTGTAAGACGTAAAATTTTATCCTGCGGAATAGTATCAACAGTATGGCAAATGTGTTCCCATACGTCGTAGGCGTGTTTCTTGCCGTATTGCTTAAAACCTACCGCATTTTTAATTTCAGGAATAAAAACTGATAAAACGTCCCAATATTCCATTAAAATATTAAATGCATTTTTACCGCATACGAGCTTTGAAAGCTCAACGGCTAATCTTTCCGCAGAAATATTTTTTAAAAGGTCTTTGTTATCGTGTATCGCTTTTGCGGTTTCGCTTTCAATTGTAAAGCCTAATACGGAGGCGAAACGTAAGGCCCTCATTATACGAAGTCCATCCTCTTGAAAACGGGCAGAAGGATTGCCTACTGTTTTTATTATACTATTATATATATCCTCTTGTCCGCCGTATAAATCTACTAAACCTGTTTTATCGTTATACGCTAATGCATTTACTGTGAAATCCCGTCTTGAAAGGTCATCACTTAGTTTTTTAGTAAAATGCACGTTTTCGGGATGTCTGTTGTCGTTATAATTACCGTCAACACGATAGGTTGTTACCTCAAAAGGTGTTTTATCTATAATTACAGTAAGTGTTCCGTGCTTAAGCCCCGTATCAACTGTTTTATAATCTTTAAATACCTTTACGGTATCATCAGGTGAGGCTGAGGTGGTGATATCCCAATCCGTAGGATTTAAACCCATTATTGAATCTCTTACTGCACCGCCAACGCAAAAGGCTTCAAACCCTGCGTTTTCCAACAGAGTAATGATTATTTTTGCTTTTGAGGGGATATTAAGAGTCATAAGGGTTATCCTTTCAATAAAATATGCATATTTATATATATAATAGTATATATTATGACTGTAAAAATACGGTGTGTCAATAAAAAATTACAATTTGAAGCATTTTATGGCATAAAAAGGGGGGGAAAAGTTACAGTTTGTAATTTCTGCAATTGTTACAAAAGAAGTTACAGAACACTTGTCGTTTTTTAGATAAAACACTTTAAAAGTGTTTGATTTATGTGTTTTGTGTTGAAAACCTTTGTGAAAAGTCAACAAAAACACTAAAATCGTTTATTTGACTTAAATAAAAAGTTGAGTATAATACCAAGTGCCATCGGATAAAACGGCGTTTTTGTTAGTAGTATAGAGTCGAATTTGTGACAGGTTCGGTGCTTTATTGCCAATAAAAAAGCCTACAACGGCAACTTAAAAAAGTTGCTTGTCTAAGGAGAATTATACCATGACAGTCAGACAAATAGGCGAGATTGCAGTGCATTCACCGCTTAAAAGAGCTCTTCTTTTAGTTATTGCGGTTCTCTTCTTTCTTTCCGGAACTGCTTTCGCCGTACCGCCTGTAATGTACAATGTTACTATTTACGACGGTTCATCAGTTACAGAGGTTACTACAGCTGAAACTGATGCTAATAAGATTCTTGAAAATGCAGGAATTAAAATTGATGCTTCTAAAGCAGATGAAGTTGACCTTTGCAAGTTTACAAAGCTTGACGGTAGCGAGATTATCATAAACAGAGGCGTTAAGGTTTCATTAAATAGCTTTGA
>JAZUQS010000030.1:0-3929 GCA_045605825.1 Acutalibacteraceae bacterium | reverse complement strand
CGAGCGGTTATCTTTCTAAAATTTATAATCTTTTAAAGGCCGGTAAGCCCGTTCTTATAGGTGCGAAGAAAAGTAACGGTAGTCAGCACTATGTTGTGATTACGGGAGTTAAAGCCACAAGCACTCTTACGACCTCATCATTCTATATCAATGACCCGGGCTCAAGCACAAGAACAACCTTGAATCAGTTTTTTGCTGTTTACCCGAATTTTTATAAAATGATGCATTATTAATGTGGCGAAACCACAGCGATATAAATCCTGACGGATTTGCGATATATCTGACGATGCGATATACCTTCGGTGCGATATGTGCCTGATGGCACGAGAAAAACTCTCTCTTTGATTTTACAAAGAGAGAGTTTTTATAATCTTACGAAATCTTAAGATAAAAGTCACTTAAAATTAAGATTGGTGTTTTACAATAGAGTCAACATAGAGGATTAGCATTCTCAAAAATCAAATTCAAAGGAGAGTTTTCTATGAATATTATCGAATGCAAAAATCTCACAAAGGAATATTTAAGCGGTGAAAATACAGTTGTGGCACTTAACGATGTGTCATTGGAGTTTGAAAAAGGAGAGTTCTGTGCAATAACAGGTCCTTCAGGTTCAGGTAAATCAACCTTTTTGCACGTTTTAAGCAGTCTTGAAAATGCAACCTCAGGCGAGGTTATTTATAACAACGAAAGTCTTAAAAAATACAACGATAATCAGCCTTCAATCCTCAGAAGAAAACGCTACGGCTTCGTTTTACAGGCATATAACCTTGTGGAAGAACTTACAGGCTACGAAAATATTTTACTTCCCATTATGCTTGATAAAAAGAAACCCGATGAAGAGTATCTGAAGAAAATTATTGATATTCTCGGCATTGAAGACAGACTTTCTCATTTGCCTTCCGCACTTTCAGGTGGTCAGCAACAGAGAATTGCTATTGCAAGAGCACTTGCAAACAAACCTTCAATCCTTTTTGCCGATGAACCTACAGGTAACCTTGACGGTAAAAGTGGTAGAGAGGTACTTTCACTTCTTAAATATGTAAGTAAGGAATTAGGCGTAACACTTATTCTTGTTACCCACGATTTGCACGTTGCCGAGCAGGCAGACAGAGTTATCAGAATTGAAGACGGAGCTGTTGTTGAAGACAGTAAATTTAATCAATAAAAGAAGGTGATTTTATGAAAAAGAAAAAATTAACCTTTAACGCTCTTGCTTTAGGAAATCTGAAGCACAGGAAAAAAAGATATACCTTAATGGTTTTAGGTATCGTTCTTTCAATGGTATTTTCTTCAAGTATTATTTACTTTGCTTACAGTATTTACAACACATCTCAGGAGCAATGCAAAGCAGAGTTAGGTTTATATGACAAATTCTACGGTGTTTTCAATGAAAAAATGTATGAAGCCGGAAAAAGCAGAGGTGCTTTTGAAGAAACAGGCTTCGGTGAAACGTTGGGTTTGATTTTTACTGATAAAGAAGAAAAAATCAACGGTACACCAATTGCTAAGCTTGATGAAACTGCAAAGAAACTTGTGAATCCGGTTTTGATAGAGGGGAGTTTCCCTGAAAAACAAGGCGAAATTGCTATTGAACAAACAACCCTTTTGCAGTTAGGCATTACTGCAAAACCCGGTGATAAAATCAAATTAAAAATGCAGGTTCAGAATGGCGAAGAATTATCATCTGAAATCAAAGAGAAAACCTATGTTTTATCAGGCATTTTGAAAGATAAAAGAGCTAATATTCTTTACAGTGTTGATGATAAGGATGTTCTTCCGTCAGCTTTTGTAAGCGAGTATGAAAAGGTTGATTTAGGCGGAAAAGCCAATAAGATTGTTTACTATAAGCTTACCGATGACGGTTGGAATATAATCTATGACGTTATGGCAGAATATGACGGCTTCACTAAGGAAGTTGATGTATATAGTGATGTGCGTGATTTTATGTCTGACCAATTTTCATCATTACTGTTCATTGGCACGATTGTTGTAATTTTGCTTCTTGCATCTTCTGTCGGTATTGTTAATGCTTTTACAAGCAATTTAAGAGAACGTAAAAAGCAAATCGGAATGTATCGTGCTGTTGGTGCAACCAAAAGGCAGATTAGAAAGCTTTTTGGCAGAGAAGCAGTTTTGTTAAGCGTGATTTGCACACCAATTAGTCTTTTGATTTCTTATGGTGCGGTAAAAATTATTGTAAACAGAATTTTTGAAAATGCATATTTTGAGCCGAATATATGGGTTTTATTAGCTTGCGGTGCTTTCGGTATTGTCTGTGTTATGGCAGCATCCTTTATTCCTTTGGTTTCCGCTTCCAAAATTTCACCTATGCAGGCAATCAGGAATATTGAAGCCACAAGAAAATTGAAGAATAAAAGAATAAAGAGTCAAAAGGATTTTAATGTTTCTAAGCTTATTGCAAAAAGAAATCTTGTTATTTCAAAGGGTAAGTTAGTTGTTGTAAGTCTTTTCCTTGTTATCACAATTATCTTTTCTTCTTATGCACTTTCATATCTTTCCTTTGCTAAGGATGATTTATATGAAGATGATTCTGACTATAACTTGCACTTGAGCAGAGATTCAGGGTATTTTGCAATCAATTACCCGAAAGGCAATAACGGCTTTACTGAAAATCAGAAGCAGACGGTTTTAATGAATCAAAATATAAGGTCTGCATACGGATATAAAAGCGCAGTTGCAAATATTTTAGTTGATGAAATGACGGAGTATCAGCAAATTGCAGACGCAGATTATTTTCCACCTGATACGGAGCTGCTTTCTCTCGACGAGTCAAATTATCAAGAGGTTTTCAAACACGGAATGAGTCAGGAGAAGCTTGATATTGTTAATGTAGCAGGCTACAAAGGAAACTTTATTGCAAGTGAAATAATAGCTTTGGATGAAGAATTAATAAATGAAATTGATAATTTGCGTGATGGTGAAATAGATATAGCAAAGCTTAATAGTGGTGAACAGGTACTTCTTCTAGCTCCTGAAAAGGTATATTTAACTCTCCGTTCAGATGAACACGGAAATTGGCTCAACGTATATGAACAGTTAAGTCATATTGAACAGGCTAAAGAGCGAGACGGAGAAAACGCTATTAAAATACTTGCAGAAAAAGAGTGCGATTTCAAAGTCGGGGAAATGCTTGGTTTGAGTATTCTTTACAGTGAAAGGGCCAATGAAGATTATGATATAACAGGCGAAACAGTTGTAAATAAAGAGGATTTGGAAATTAACAATAAAAAGGTTGAAATCGGTGCTGTTGCCGCTTCTTCTATTCCTAATGACACATTGATGTTGATTTATGCAGGTGGTGTGCCATTTAAAATAGTAACAACGGTTGAAGGAATGGAGCATTTCTTCCCGAGAGCGAAATATAAAAATATAATGTTCGAACTAAAGGATGAATGTAATGATGAAATAGATGCAGAGATAACAGATTTGCTCAAAAGCATTGTTAATTGCGTTGATGAATCTGATTATATGTCTAATTATGAGTATAACCAGGAGCAAAAAGAAACTATTAAAGGTTTGACATTCCTTGTTTATGCTATTGTAATTCTTCTTTTTACAATCTGCGGAAGTATTATCAATAATACAATTGCAGCGAACATTAAAGAAGACAAAAAGAAAATCGGTACACTTCGTGCAGTTGGTGCAAACGAAAGAGAAATTTCAAAATCCTATATTCTCCAGCTTCTTTCAATGTTTAAATGGGGATTCGGAATCGGTTTCGGCGGGTTTGCTTTGTCATATTTGATAATAGTGCTCACAAATAAATACACAGGTCTTGCAAATGCTCTTGTGTTCAATCCTTGGATTACACTTTTATTAGGTCTTGTCCTTTTTGCAATATGCTCATTGAGTGTGTATACGAAGATAAGAAAAGAAACAAGGAACAGTATTGTTGAGAATATAAGAGA
>JAZUQS010000029.1:0-7718 GCA_045605825.1 Acutalibacteraceae bacterium | reverse complement strand
GACGGCACTTACACCAATACCAAGAATAAGTACCCTGCAAATGTTGACCTTTCAACAGCAACAAACTGGGCACTTACAGTTGACCACAAGAAAGTACCTCTTGCTTGTCTTAAACACAAGATTGGTTAATGAACTGTTCGGTATTTCCGAATAGTTGAAAGGAGGGTTTTAAATGTCTTGTACATTTTGGTTACGAAGAAAAAGATTAGCCGCTGAAAAAGCAAAAGCGGCAAACAACGAAACCGCAGTTACCGAGAAAACCTCGGCAACTGAAAAAGCACCTAAAAAAACCGCAAAAAAGGCGGTGAAATCAAGTGACAGCACAACAGATTGAGTTGTTACATCTTGGAATAGCACCGATTGATGATAGAGTTATTCTTATTTGTGAATCGGGGCTTGAATGGGTTAAAGCAAATACTACTCTTGAATTTGATATAAATAATGACAACGATTTAACAGCTTTGCCGTCCGTGGTGAAGCTGTTTCTTGTTAAATTCTTTGATGTCAATATGTTAAGTACGGGTGTTTCTTCCGAAAGCATAGAGGGGTTATCACAATCATTTGATACAAGTGATAAATCCGCTATGATATGGCAATATGCAACGGAATTATTAAGTCCGTACTTAAAGAGTGGTATAAGCTTTATACCTGCTCAAAGGCGTTGGTGTTGATTATGAGCGTTAAGTGGAAAACAAAAACCGACAAACTACCGAAAGTGTCAAAAACAATGACAACGATTAACGGTAGTCAAGTTAAAGTTGGAGCGTTAAAAGGTGAACACGCTTGGCTTGCAGGAATTCACGAGTACGGAGCAACGATAAAAGCTAAAAGAGCACAATATTTAACCGTGCCTGTTTGTAGTGAAGCGGTAGGCAGAAAAGCAAGTAGTTTTCCCAATTTGTTTGTTTATACATCAAAAAAAGGAAACAAAATGCTTGCAAGAAATGAAAACGGCAGTTTGAAATTTTATTATTGGCTTACACCGTCCGTTGAAATTCCTGAACGTTCATTTTTGCGAAACGGACACGATGAAAACGCAAAACGAGTTATTGAGCAAACCGAAAGAGCGTTGGAATCGGTTGTTGCAGGAAAAATGTCGGTTGACGATATGCTTGACCTTTACGGACAACAAATGGCAACGGCAATTAAAACTTATTTGCGTGACCTTTCAACACCGCCTAATAGCCCTATAACTATTGAAAATAAGGGTAGTAGCAATCCTTTGATTGGTGCTACAAGTGGCTTGGTAGAAAGCATTACATGGAAAAAAGATTAAGGAGGTAGAATATGCAATATTACAATTTCAGAAGATTGATAGAAAAGTATTCTACCGAATTTATCTTGAAATTTCCGAGCAAAACCGAATATGACGAAAGCGGCGATTTAGTAAAGGTTGACGCAAAGGAACAAACTTTTACAGGAGCTATACTTTCGCATAGAGAAAGCAAGATTTTTAAATCGGGTGGTACTCTCACAGAGCAAGACAAAGCGTTATATATGCTTGTCGAGCTACCACAGGACTTGCAAGGTGCAGAAGTTATACACGAGGGCAAGTTATACCATATACAAGGAAAACTTGAAAATGCGGCGTTTACTGGCGTATTTTCGTATAATTTAAAATTTGTTAGTGTTTTCGGGGGTGTTGATAAATGATTGATATTAGCAAAATCCGAAAAACAATAGCAACAGGATTAAAAAATTACTTATCCTGTACAGTTATACGAGGTAATCAAACAGGAGAAATGCCCGCTTTTCCCTATTGCGTGTATAACATAACAACACCGATAGACAGCGGTAAAGGAACATACGAGATATACGAGGACGGCACAGCTCGCAGAGAGCACAGCTTAACGTTAAGTTTTACGGCACATTCCGATAATTACGATGAAGCGGTAATGTTGGCAAATAAGGCTGCAAGTTGGCTTGATTTCGCAGGTACGGTTTATTTAACAGACAATGATGTTATTGTACGTTCGGTATCGAATGTAACAGACAGAAGCAATATTCTCACGGTGGAATATGATTATTCGTTTGGATTCGATTGTTTTATCACAGTATATGATGTTATTACGGTTGATGAACAAGAAGATTCGGGAGAAATTGAAACTGCACAAATTAACAACATGGAGTTTGAAAAACCCGCTGATATTAATTATTTGAATGAGTTGCTTGAACAGCGATTAAACGGGGTGATTTAGTGGCAGATTTAGAAACTAACATAATGCGTGCGATATCTGACTTTGACAGTATTGAACAGGCTATAATTGATTGCGGTGTTGAAGTACCAAACGGAACGCCTACATCAAAGTACGCTGAAAAGATTGTTGAAATCAAAGAGAACGCACAGATAGGAAGCCTTGACACAAAATTGATTGAAAGTTTTGCACGTTTTTGTGAAAAAGGCGTGAATTTAGCGACTATCCCATTCCTTGACACGTCGGGTGCAACTAATTTTTCGTATATGTTTTCTGAATGTTCTAATCTAACAACAATTGCACCGTTAAACACATCTAAAGGAACAAATTTTAGTTATATGTTTAATGATTGTGGGAGCTTAAAAACCGTAGAAGGTCTTGACACATCTAAAGGAACGAATTTGTCCTATATGTTTGCCGACTGCACCGCATTAGCTAATTTTTCTAAATTTGATGTATCAAGAGCAACGAATATCAGCTATGCGTTTAGTCATTGTCGAGCAATTACGGAAAATCCGATGATTAATACACAACGAATTTCAAATTATACTTATGCTTTCTATTATTCGTCAATGGCAACGTGTGAGATTGATGTATCAAACGGAAAAACTTTTAATAATGCGTTTAGCTACTGCGACAAATTAACTCACATTAAGTTTTTGAATATGAATACGAACAACATTACAGTTAGTGTTCCGTATATGTTTGTAAACGATAAAGCTCTTACCACTATTGAGGGCTTGGATTTGACGAATTGTAGCGGTTATTCGGGATTATTTAACGGTTGTTCGAGGTTAAAAAATTTAGATGTTAAAGGAATCCGCATTTACGATAATAACTTTAATGTATCTCAATGTACCGCATTAACGGTTGAGAGTTTGCTTAATATTTTAAATGCGTTGGAAGACCATACGGACAATGCGACAACATATACCGTGCAACTCGGTTCTACAAATCTTGCAAAATTAACATTAGAGCAAAAACAAGTTGCTTATGACAAAAATTACATTTTAATATAGGAGAATATTATATGTGGACTTACACAGATGATTATTCAATACTTCCGAACCTTTATATAAGAAGTGTTTATAAGGACGGCGTTTTCAAGTGGTACGAAATATTCCCGTGTGAGGGTTATGTTTTAAGAGCCGCTTATCTCGACTATTGGTTGACCGACGAAGAAGGAAATCTTGTACTTGTCGAAAACGACAATCCTATTCTTGTTCCGTATTATTCAGCGGGCGGTGCAATGGAAATGCCTAATTACGATTGGGTATCAAATCCCAAAGGTTATGCCGCTGAATTGTACGAAGAAGGTATGATAGTGAACGGTGGAGAAAATCCCCCGATTGAAAAAATATAATTTAAAAAGGAGGGCTAATAATGGCATTAGATGTAAAAGTAACCATTAATTTAGCACAACCTATCGGTAAGGTTGGTTCGTGGTTTCCGTTAGTCTATTTTGAGGATGAATTGGCGACAGCAGGAGAACCCGAATACAAAGAGTTCCGAACATTGGCAGAGGTAACAACAGGTGGTTACGTCGAAACGTCAGATGTTTACAAAATTGCAAGCCTGATATTTATGCAGGATAACGCACCTGAAAAAATCGCTATTATGAAGGGCGATAGTTCTATCACAGATAATCTTGCTAAATATGCAAACAAGAGTTGGCGACAGCTTATTGTTGCAGGCGAGTTCGATACAGCTATAGCAACGTGGACTGAAACAACGAATAAGATGTATTTTGCGTCCGTTTCCGATGTTGACACTCTTTCGAGTGCAGCAAGCACAATCGGCGAATACAACCGTACTTTCGTTGTTGTTTATGCGGATAAAACAGGCACAGAAAACGCAGTTAAATATCCCGAAGCCGCTATTGTCGGTGCAACAGCAGGATATAACGCAGGTTCTTTCACTTATAAGAATCAGATTATCAAGGGCGTACACGCCGTAGATATTTCCGATACTGACCTTGAAGCAATTCACACAGCACACGGTGTAGCTATTGTTGAAAAGGCAGGCGACACAGTAACAAGTGACGGTACAGTTGTTAGCGGTGAGTACGCAGATGTTGTTGACAGCAAGGATTATATTATTTCTAACATCTCATACAAGGTGCAGAAGATTTTCAACAACGCTATGAAACTACCTTACACAAATGCAGGTATCGGTATGCTTGAAGCGGCTGTACTTGAAGCACTTGTAGACGGCTATAATAACGGTATGATTGCGGAAAATGACGACGGTTCACCTGCTTATACGGTTAATTTTGCTTTACGTAGTGCAACAACCGAAACAGACAGAGCAAACCGTAATTATCCTTACGGTTTATTCTCGTTCGCTTTAAGCGGAGCAATTCACACCGCAGAGATTAAGGGCGAAATTACTGTTTAAGAAAGGAGCTATAAACAATGGCAAATGTAACTACTTATAACGCTAAAGAATGTACAATTCTTGTTGACGGCGTATATATTACAGGTCTTGGCGAAGATATGATTTCGTGGAGCAAGGACGAAGCGTATTTTGAACCTACTGTTGGAGCACAGGGTGATGTTATTAAGTCGGAAATTAACAACGATATTCATTCACTTTCCGTAACAGTACAGCCTACAAGTCCGCAGTTTGGTTTTCTCATTAATTTAGCAAAAAGAAAAGAGCCGTTCCCTGTATGGGTAGTCAACAAGGCACTCGGTGTCAGACTTGGCGGTACAAAAGCAAATGTTATGGAAGCACCTGAAATTTCTCTTGGTGCAAGTGCAGAAGACGCAGAATTTGTATTTTGCGTATTTGACGGCATTACAGAAGCTGCTTAACGAAACAAAGAGGGGGAGTGGGAAATCCACTCCCTTTAATTTTTAGGAGGAATTATAATGTCAAAGTTTTATACAGTTAAGAAAGAAATTAACGGAACGGAATATGTTGCACAGTTTAGCGGCATTTCAACAGCGTTAAGATGTGTTGATGAAAGCACAAACAAGAAAACGGGCGGCACAAACCTTATCAAGTATGCGGAATATCTTTTTGAACACGTTATTGTAGAGCCGAAAATTAAAATTAGTGATTTTGGTGCTGATAGAATCGGTGAAACAAAAACTGAAAAAATCGGTGACACAGAATACACAGCAACGTTTAACGGTCTTTACTCTGCTTTATCTGCTATGGAGAATAGCAAGGTTGAGGGAACGGACAACATAAGCATTGAAAAGCTTTCGGAGTATTTGTTTGAGAAAGTTATTACAAAGCCCGAAGGAATAACTATTGACGACTTTGACAATATGACAGACTTCAATAAGGTTGTTTCGTTTGCAAGTAACGTTATGCAGGGCGACGAAGCTATGACACAGTTTAATGAGGTTGTTTCGTTCGCAGGTAGTGTAATGCAAGGTGACTTTCGAGGAGAAAAAGACACGAAGTCAACTAAAGCAAAGGGCAACGGATAATTGGGACGCATGGCGACTTGTATTATCGCAACGTGGTTTCGATTATCAGACCGTTTTTGAACACATGACACCGCAGGAAATCGAAGAAGCGAATATTGCACTTGATATGCAATTAACCGCCGAGCGAAATGCGGCAAAACGAAAACGATAACTCCCTTTAAATAGGGATTTTTTGAATCTCCGAAGAAAGGAGGTTAAAAATTGTCTGATAATATTATTAGGCACGACATAATTAAGCTTGATTTTGAAACAGGCAACTGTTTTACGGAAATCAAGAAACTTCAAAATGAAATAAACGAGTTAAAGAAAAAGCTTACGGCGGCTATTGATAATGGAGCTTTTGACGATTTAAAGGATAGTGCTGAAAAATCGGTATCACCTTTAAAGAAAGTCAAAGAGCAAGCGGATAAAGTAAAAGAATCTGTAACGAATATCGGCAAAAAAGCAGCAGTAACAGCCTTTAACGGTCTAAAAAAATTAGCGGGTATATCGCTAAAAGGATTAGCTACGGGTGTAACAGCGGCGGCAGGTGCTATCGGTGGACTTGTTGCGAAATCCACATCGGCGTATGCAGAATTTGAACAATTAAAAGGCGGTGTCAAAACACTCTTTAAGGGTAGTGCTGATACCGTTATGGAATATGCGTCAGAAGCGTATAAAAGTGCAGGACTTTCCAGTAATGCCTATATGGAAACCGTCACAGGCTTTTCAGCTTCATTATTACAAGCTACGGGCAGGGGTGCTCAAACTGATTTAGAGCAGTTAAAGGGCAATCTGGATAAACAATATGAAACCACCAAAGAAACTCAAACAAAAGAGTACAACGAGTTAAAAAGAAGTTGGACGGAAAAGATTAACCTTGCCAAAAAGAACGGTGCTACAAATATTGAGGAATTAAAAGCTCAAAGAGATAAAGAGCTTGAAGATTTAAAGGCGGCTAATAAACGGGCATTAAATGAGCTTAAAGGAGCAAATGAAGACCGTTTAAAAGAAGCGGAAACAGCTAACAATGTAAGCAAACAAACGGCAAAAAGTCAAGCGGAAGCTGCAAAGTTGGCAAATCAAGCGGTAGTTGATATGTCGGATAACGCAAACAAGATGGGTACGGATATGGCAAGTATTCAGTATGCGTATCAAGGCTTTGCTAAACAGAACTACACAATGCTCGATAACCTTAACGAAAACAAATTTAGGGGCATTGCGGCATAATACATAATCCGCAAATGCGAATTTCCTCTAATTGACTTGGAACTCCTATCAACAGGACAACAGGGGGCAAGTTTAAATACAGCCTGAACGACTAAACGAGGAAACACCTTTTAAGAAGGTGAAGCGATAGTCTGAACTGCAATTATAAGTTGAGAATTTATGAAGTTGCAGATAACACAATGTAAATTGGGCTACGGTGGTACAAAAGAAGAAATGCAAAGACTTGTCAAGGACGCAGCTCGTCTTGACAAATCGGTAAACGCAAACAGCTTATCGTTTGATAATATTGTAAAAGCAATTCACGCCGTTCAGGTTGAAATGGAAATATCGGGTATTTCGTATGAGGAATATGAGAAATTAGTAAAAAGCGGAACAATGACACAAGAAGAAGCTTTCAAGCTTTTAGGTACAACCGCTAAAGAAGCTAATTTCACCGTTACGGGTTCGTTAAATCAGTTGAAAGGTGCGTGGGGTAATGTACTTACCGCAATAGGTAGCGGTGAAAACCTTGACGGAGCTTTTGACGATTTAGTTAAGAGTGCGGAAATATTCGGTAATAACATTATACCTGTAATTGAAAGGTCACTTGTAGGTGTCGGACAGGTAGTTGACAAGATAGCACCATTAATCGCTGAAAAATTACCTCCGCTTGCAGAAAAATTATTACCACCGTTAATAAGTGCGGCAGTTGAGCTTACAAAAGGGCTTATAAAAGCATTACCGAACATCATAAAGACATTAGCGGTTGCTATTGTTGACATATTCGGTGAACAGTTCCCGATAATCAAAAAAATCGGTGATTTCTTTAAAAATAATGCAGGTACTATCGCTGATTACATTAAAAAGATTATCCCTGTTGTACTTGCTCTTG
>JAZUQS010000028.1:0-10658 GCA_045605825.1 Acutalibacteraceae bacterium | reverse complement strand
CCTTCGGCACGATTTATATCCGTCGGCTTCGCCGACACCGAAATTATTCATTATTCACTATTCGTTATTAATTCGCGAGGCTCCGCCTTGCGCCCCTGTTGCTTTCATATATAAATTCTCCTTTAATTTCAAATCGTGATGTTAGTATTTGTGATTAAAGGGAATTTATACTGCTAATCTTGATTTTGAAGTTGCGGAAATATATAATATTATTAAGCGAGGTGTTATTATGAGGAACTCCAAAACCACAAAGGAAATATATGAGAAACTTCTTGAAATGCAAGATTTACATTCCACGCCTGAATTAGATGGCGAGATTTTAATCTGGAAGTTATATGAAAATGCATATGTTCGAGCATACTGCGATAGTTATGATACATGTATTGATATAATTAGTAATTCTATTTTAGTTGGTTCTTTAACTCATTGGCACCCTGATGAAGATGATATGTTTGATGAATTGTATTCCCTCGGTAAAAAAGGAAACATTCTTGTTTTGAAAAAATGTCTATTTGGTGTGCTCGGTGATGGTGTCTTTTATATGGGCGAACCCGATAAATATCGTTTTAATAAGAATAAAAAATGGCATTGGGGCAAATTAACATATTTAGAGCAGAAATTGTTAAGGCGGTGAAAACATGAAATTAAATACACACGACCGTACACCGAGACCACAAAATAGCAATTTTATAAAAGTGCTGTTTTTAATATGTGCAATTTTAATATATAGCATTTTCGGATTGGGTGCTTTGGCTTGTTTTTATTATGCTCATAGTTTTATAGGCGGTATATCTGTTATACTGATACCTGTTTTGCTAACTGCAATTATCCTAATTCATATAAAAGATGTTGAAAAGGCATATATCGAAATAAAAGAAAACGAAATTTACGTTGTAGATTATTATTGGGGCATAAAAAAGGAAAAGCATATTTCTTTTTCTGATATTACATCGGCTGAAATCTGTATTGGATATTCACACAAAGTCAAGGGCTATCGATTGAGCTTTGCAGGAATGCGATACATTGTATTCAAGAAAGACAATAAGTATCTTTTCAAAATTATATATCTTCCTGAAACAGAAAAAATCTTCAAGCAGTACTTATGACGATTTCAAAAGCGAGGTGAATTTCACCTCGCTGTTGTTATGTATAGATCAAAATGTGCTGTTTTCCGCCAGAAATTTTTCTTTGAAAATCGCCCAAAGCCCAGTATTTATAAGGCTTTATCTCACTTTTGTGTTATTATAACACGAGCCTCTATTCTACGAACTATACCTGTTGCCTTCATATTTACATTTCTCTTTAAAAACCAAATTGTGTTGTTATTATCTGTATTTTGAGGAGATTTATACAGCACGAATTTACTTTTTGGACTGATTGTGTTATAATAAATTAAAGGCGGTGATTTTGTGGAAATTCAACTTATTGAAAACTCTTTGGAAATTCGGAATGAATTTATAAATAACTTTGTATTATCTTGGGATGAATTTCAAATCAAGCAAAAAGATTGGATTGCTGAAATGGCAAAGAATAAGTACACTATTGATATTAACTGGTATAAGCAAGCATATCTGTGGGATAAATTAAACTTTGATTTTTCAGTTGCCACATTTTCTAGTGCTCTTTCAGAACTCAAAAATCACGCGGGAAAAGTATTAATTATGTCAGAAGATGAAACACTTTGTTGCACGAGTGAATTATTTTACAATAACGAAAAGGTTAAGAATTTCGTTGCCCAAGTTGATGTTAAAGAATTAGCAAAACTTATAGAAGATGAATGGTATGATTCTTATAAATTAGCCGCACAGAACATGTATAATCCTGATGCGGTTTTGCCCGAAGATCTATATGTTTTTGATGAATCAATGACTTGGCTTGTTGTGTTCACGCATGAAACAACTGATTGGGAATTTGACGAGAACAATCCAATGAAACAAGCCGAAACACGTTACTGTATTATACACAAATAAGATTATCAAAGCGGAGTGAATTTCACTCCGCTTTTGCTATGTGTGTTATAGGGCTTTACTAATTATTTCAATCTGATATAGCAAGTTGATTTACCCTTACCTTCGCGCTTAAGTTCTCCTGATGCTACCATTTTGCGAAGCGCTCCTTCTACAGAACTGAGACTGAGAGATGGGCACAGTTCACGTATGTCTTGCTTATTAAAGCGTCCTATCTTATTCATAGTGGCTTTACGAACCATTTGGGCGGCAGGGAGCTTTTCTTCGACAATAGCAAATCTGTCTCCGAAATCCTTGTATGCTGCGAGCACAGTGCCAAGCAGATATTTAACAAATGGAACGAAATCTTCCGTTCCTTCGTGCCATCCGTGCTGCGAACGACTCAAGGCATCGTAATAAAGATCCTTATTCTTAGCAATCTTTGCTTCTAAGGAAATGTATTTACCTACATAAAATCCGCTTCGATATAGAAGTAAAGTGGTAAGCAAACGGCTCATTCTTCCGTTACCGTCATTAAAAGGATGAATGCATAAGAAATCGTGAATAAAAATCGGAATTGCGATTAATGGCTCCAATTCCATATTGCCAATAACACGGTTGTATTCATCGCAAATTTTATCCAACGCCTCCGGTGTTTCAAACGGGGCAAGGGGAATAAACAAGATTTCTGTATGTCCGTCAGGGTAAGTTGCGCTGATATAGTTCTGTACATTCTTGGTTTGGCCGGCCATAGGGTTATTCATATGGCTGTACATAATTTTATGGAGTTGAAGAATATAATTGCGGGACAACGATATTGCGTCAAAATTTTCGTGAATAATAGAGAGAACGTCGCGGTAACCGGCAATTTCCTGTTCATCACGGTTTTTAGGTGTGGTTTTTTCTTCTACTAACTGCTTAATACGGGTATTGGTAGTAACGATTCCTTCAATCGCATTAGATGCTTCGGTGCTTTGAACTTTTGCGATCTCAACCAACTTCTCCAGTTCTTCCGGACGCTGTTTGAGATAAAGTTCTTGCTTTCCTGCTTCTTTATATATTGCAGCGATAAGTCCTAAAATCTCAGAATCCCATTTTTGATTTTTAATATCAGAGTAGTTAAAAGGTCTCATTCCCTTATCCTCCTTTTCTTTCCCTTATATTATAACCGTTTATAAGGGAATAGTCAACAGTTTGCTAAAACTAATCCCTTATTATTTAACTGTTTTTAAGGAAACAACTGTACAACTAAGAGATGGTTTCTCCAAACGGAGCTCTCATTATATCTTCGTTATTTTGACTTATGCCGCTAACTCAAAATAAGCAACCTCGCATATAGATTATATTTTGAGTTGTTTTGTCGCAAATCTTATATAAGTTTTGTGACAATAGAAAGCCAGATGAACTTATACGCTCACCCGGCTCTTGTTATGTATCCCAACACCTCGTTTCACCAAAACTTCAAGTTCAAAATCACCTGTTCTCTCGATGATTTTCGAACATGATCAGTGAAAAACCCAGTGCTTATGCGGGCTTGGGGCGGTTTGCCCTATTATAACACAAGCCTCAATTCTTCTCACAATTCCTGATGCTTTCATATATTCATTTCTCCTTAAATTACAAATTGTGTTGTTATTATAAATATACCGCAAGATTTACTTTTGAAACAGAATATGCTATAATAAAATAAAGGCGGTGAGTTTATGAAAAAGTTTTGGGGCTATGTATCCAATAACGAGTTTTCTGTCGGTTGTACAGGTCAGACTGTTTATTTATTTGATAAGGATGGTAATGAGTTAGCTAAATTTAAAGATATAATTTACGGTTATACGCCTATGATTTCGCCTGATGGAACATTATTTGTTGTCAAATCTACAGAAGGCAGACTTGCAGTATATTCTCTTGAAAGCTTGTCTTTAATTAAAAAGTTTCGTTTTTCAAAGGTTGACGGAGCACAAGATGACGGATTTTGCTTTTCACCCGATGGAAAGTTTTTTATAAACATCGAACGTCAAAAAGATGATTTGCATTCTGTGATTTCGGTTTATAACACCTTTGATTTTTCGCTTGCCAACCAAATTCTGTTAGGCGAAGATATGATGTTAGACCACATAGAGTTTGATAAAGCAACAAATAAATATTATATTTTGGGATTTATGCGTGATGCCAACCATGTTATTGATCATGGTTTTGTCGCTGAATTTGAAGAAAATCAAATCAAGAATATTACTGCTATTTCTGAAAAAGAGTATGATTTTTATCGTTCATATAAACATTTGGAAATTATGGGATTT
This sequence comes from Acutalibacteraceae bacterium, assembly GCA_045605825.1. GTDB lineage: Bacteria > Bacillota > Clostridia > Oscillospirales > Acutalibacteraceae > DTU089. The sequence continues at coordinate 6,418 of JAZUQS010000028.1, read as the reverse complement.
TCGAAAAAAGCATACGAATGGTCATATATGGATTGTGAACTCGATAAATTAAAATCCATGAATCATACACTGGCAAATTTGTATAAGCATTACAATAAATAAATTTCAAAAGCGGAGTGAAATTCACTCCGCTTTTGCTATGTATAGCCAAAATATGCTGTTTTTCGTCAAGAATTTTTCTTTAAAAATTGCCCTGAAACCCTGTATTTATAGGGGCTAAAGGCACTTTTGTGTTATTATAACACGAGCCTCGATTCTACGAACTATCCCTGTTGCTTTCATATATACATTTCTCCTTAAATTACAAATTGTGTTGTTAGTATCTGTATATTGAGGAGATTTATATTGCGTGAATTTACTTTTTGAAGCATTTGTGTTATGATTATAGCGATATTATGATATATCAAAAATTTATCAAGGAGTGCAGTATGGGTAAATTCAAAAACAATTTAGCAACTAATGTTAATGAAAAAATAACGTTAAAGGAATATGCGGCTTTTAGTACTAGCACTGCCGTTTCAAAAGTCGGTACTGCTATGAGTGGCTTTTTCGGCGGTCTTGTTGCCTCGACTTTTTTAGGTTTAAGCGAAAGTGCATTTGCAACCTATAGCACAATTGTATTCTTTCTTGGCTTTTGGGATATTGCAAACGATGTTATAGTTTCAAGCTTTCTTGATAAGAATCGCAAAACCTTTGGTAAATGGGGTAGATTTAAGCCTTGGCTTATGTTGATGATTATTCCGTGTAACCTTGTTGTTATTTTACAAGCTTTGCCCCTAAAAGCCTATTTCCCGGGCATTAGTGATGCTTTTAAGGTTGCTTATCTTGTTTTACTGTATTTTCTTAATGATGCCTTCAGTACATTTTATAATGCTGCTTTAACTGCTCTTAATGCCCGCAGAACAACCGATAACTTAGAGAGGGGATACCTTGCCGCTATTGAGAGTATTCTTTCCTCATCAATCGGTTCTTGCGGTACATATATTGCGGCTTTTCTTCCTTTTCTTTTACCCAATCTTTCAGAAGCAGAAAGATATTTCTACGGCTATGGCGTTGTAACTCTTTTAGCAATTCCGTTAACCTTATGGAATATAATTGTAACTAAAGAGCGTATAACCGACCCACCAAAAGTCGAAGCACCAAAGCTCAGAGTTGTTTATAAAAATATTATTAAAAACAAGCCCTTGATGTTATATATGCTTTCCGAAATTCTCGGTCACGGTATGTCTGTTGGCTACGGTCTTATGACTTACGCTTTTATCGCTTGCTTCAGAACAGAGCAGTTCGTTATTAAATTCTTTGAAGGTACGCCTATTGAATTTGCATATACATATTCTGACGGTAACTACGCTGCTTTACTTTCCTTTGCATCGTTATCATCATTGGTAACAACGGGTATTTCGCTTTTCCTTGCTCCTGTTATTCGTAAATGGGTTGATGACAAAATTCTTTATATCGGTATGAAACTGGGAACGGGTATCTGCTATACGGCAATGTTTCTTTCGGTTTACCCCTACGAAGCCCATACACCGCAACAGATTTTTATAAGCGTTGTTTTATGGTATGCAATTCACGGTCTTACGACAGGCTTCTATAACACTATTCCGGGTCTTATACAGATGTCCGTTTATGATTACGGTGAGTATAAATACGGCGAAAGAAACGAAGCAACGGTAAGTGCATTAAAGAGCACTTTATCAAGAATTCTCGGAAACTGCACAACCTACATAACAAACCTTTTCCTGATTTACGTTGGATATAAGCAGTTTGCGGATACACCTGAGCTTATCCCGCTAGAAGCAAAAGCAAGTCTTATTTATCTTTTTGCAATTCTTCCTGCTATATTCTCATTCCTTGCGGTTATACCAATGCTTTTCTATAAGCTTTCGGGTAAAAAACATAAAGAAATTGTTAAGGCACTCGAAGAAAGAAGACAACAAAATCTCGAGGCCCGCCTCGAAAACATTAAATAAAAATAACTCCTTGTTTTACCGATACAGTGAAACAAGGAGCTTTTTATTTGTTAATATTGTTTTACGGTCTTTTGATTGTAACGTTAAGGCCTAATGCAGCTACAGCTAATACAAGTAGCATAATAAAAGGTGAAACGTAGCTGCCGCTTGATATGAGCAAAGAGTTACTAAATGAAGCGATAAATGCTGCAACAATCAAGTTAAAGTTTGTTAAGCTGTAGTTTGTTGAGAAATACTTTTGTCCGTAAAATGAAGATGTAAAAGCCGATGTAACAGTAGGACAAGAGCCGTAAGACATACCCGTAAGACAAAGTCCAATAATGCATACGGGAAGTGAATTAATTTGAACGGCTAAAAGTGTCATACCTGCCGCAACAATTGTAAGTATATTTGCGGCAATCATAGTTTTTCTTCTGCCTAATGCATCGTAAACGGCACCCGTAAGAATTCTGCCGAAGCCGTTGAAAACCGAAAGCACACCAACTAAAGTAGTAGCAAGGGCGGGGGCAGCATCAACTGAAATAACAAGGTCTCTTGCAAAGCTGATAACGGAATTACCAACCGCTGTAATAAATGCCATACAAACGAAAGCACGCCAGAAAGTAAAGCTTTTAAGCATTTCCTTCGTTGAAAAATCACGAACTTCAAAGCTTTCTTTGGAAACCGCTTTTCTTTGCTTGGGAGCGGGGAGGACTGTATCCTGAGACGGTCTTTTTAGGATTATACCTGAAAGAACGAGAACAAGTGCTAAAATGATACCAAGAGCAATATATGTTTTACTCCAACCGATGCTCTCGTTTTCAAAGAACATACTTATAAGGTTACCTAAAAGCAGGGTGCTGACACCGAAACCCATCATAAGACAACCGGAGCAAAGACCTTTTTTATCGGGGAACCAAGCGGCAACCGTTGAAACGACAACGTTATAAGAAATACCGATACCCGTACCCGCTAAAATTGCATAGCTGAAATATAAAAGATATAATAAATCAGCATTAAGAAGACCCGTCACAACAAATCCTATGCCAACTAATGCACCGGCAATTATCAATGTGATTTTAGGACCGATTTTTTTACAGATAAGACTACCGAAAAATGCACCTAAACAGAAAAAGCACATCGTGAGAGTGAAGTTGAATGCAAGTGAAGAGTCACTCCAATTGAATACTTCTTTAAAGGGGATTTTTAAAATAGACCAAGCGTATAAAACACCTGAAAAAAGCATAGCAAAAACGCCTGTTCCAAGGTAAAACCAACGTTTATTTATTTTAGCTGTGTTAGCCATATTATACGTCTCCTGCTTTAGACTTCTTTGAAAAACTATAAAAATTATAAATTGTTAAGTATTTTTAATACGCATTCAAGCTCAGAGGGTTTGAATTTATCAACGGGCTTGTTGTTGCGAACGCAATCAGCGAAGTAATTAATTTCGTTTGCATAAGCATCGCTCTTAGGAAGATTGATGCTACCTGTTTCACCCTCGGCCTCTTGAGAAAGATCGATTTTCCGGTCATCTTTTAAGTAAATTACCATTTTGCCGTTTTCGTTTGAAACAACTGCATCCTCAAATTGGAAGCGGAATTCAGCAGTAAAGGGGTAGCATGTTGCGTACCAAGAAGATTCTGCATTGATTGTGAAATCGCCGAAATCATAGCTAAGGCTGATAAAATCCTGTTTAGGAAGCTTTGAACGATACTGATATTTTACCTTAGGCTCACCGAATGCGTAAACCATAAAGTCAAGGTCATGGATATGTAAGTCAAAGGGAACAAGACCGCTTCTCTTTTCATCCATCATCCAACCGTCCCAGCTCCATTTGGGGTAACCGCCTAATCTTATCATTGTACCTGAAAGAAGCTTACCGTATTTTTGAGTATCATAAATTTCTTTAAGAAGCTCGTATTCGGGCCAGAATCTTAAAACGTGAGCAACCATGAATTTAACGTTGTTCTTTTCAGCCGTGCTGTAAACTCTTTCAACGTCTTCTTCTTTTAATGAAATGGGTTTCTCGCAGATAACGTTAATCCCTTTTTCCATGGCTTTAATTGCAAAATCTGCGTGAAGATATGTAGGAAGACAAATATCAAGAATATCTAATTCCTCGTTATTAAGCATTTCTTCAAAATCTGTGTAATGTCTTTTTTCGGGATATTTTTCCATTCTTTCTGTACGAATATCGCAAATAGCTACAAGCTCTGCACCCTCCATTGCTTCCCAAGCAGGAATATGAGCACCGCTTATGCCGCCAACACCAACAAGACCGATTTTTAACATAATTATGACCTCCAAAAGATGCTTTCTCGCATCTTGATTTATACATTTTTAATTGTATCATATTATTAAAAAAATACAAGATAAATTTAAGTAAAAATGGTGTTTCTATTTTGATTGTAATGTGCTAAAATGTATCTACATATATCATTGGAGGAAAAGCCTTGAAAGTTGTAATCGCTTGTCTTAATTCAAAATATATACATTCTTCATTGGCTCCTTGGTGCCTTGCATCAGGGGTTAAAGCGTATTGCGGTAATGACGTTGATTTTAAGGTTGTAGAAGCTACAATAAACGGTGATATCGATGAATTTGCCTCTCGTATTATAGCCGAAAAGCCCGATATCGTTTCTTTTAGCTGTTACATTTGGAACGTTTTAAAAACGTTAGAAGCTTGTGCTATAGTTAAGGCGAAGCTTAATTGTAAAATTGTTGCAGGCGGTCCTGAGGTTTCTTATAGAGCTGATGATGTTTTGGAAAAATATAGCTGTGTCGACTACGTGCTTTGCGGTGAGGGTGAAGAAACCTTCCCTGAATTAATTAATAAAATTAAAGCTTGTGAAAATTATTTTGATGTAGCAGGATTAGCTTATCGGTTAAACGATAAAATAATCATTAATGATGAAAATGAATATGTAGGTACTCCCGTAAGCCCTTATATTGACGAGTATTTTGAAAATCTTTCGGGAAGAATTTGTTATATTGAAACAAGCAGGGGTTGCCCTTACAGATGTGCTTACTGTTTGTCAGGTAGATGCTCACCCTTAAGATTTTTCGATTTAGATAGGGTGAAAAATGATATTATAAAGCTTTCAAACAGTGGTACTAAAACCGTTAAATTTGTTGATAGAACCTTTAATGCAAATTCAAAGCGTGCTAATGAAATTATAAGCTTTATTCTTGAAAATAGGGGAGAAGCAATACCCGAAAACGTGTGCTTTCATTTTGAAATAGCAGGTGATATTCTTACTGAAGAAACTTATAATCTTTTATCAACTGCCCCGGAAGGCTTGTTTCAGCTTGAAATAGGTATGCAATCCTTTAATGAAGAAACTCTTAAAATAATTAATAGGAAAACAGATACCGAAAAGCTTATAAAGAATATCAAAAAACTTGTTGCTTTAGGGAATATGCATATTCATATTGACTTGATTGCAGGCCTTACAGGTGAAGATATAAAAAGCTTTGAGCGAAGCTTTGATATTGGTTATAATTTAAAGGCTCATATGCTGCAAATGGGCTTTTTAAAGCTTCTTTACGGTGCAGATATGAGAGAAAAGCCTGAAAAATATCCTTGCGAATTTTCTGATATCCCACCTTATGAGGTAACTAAAACGCCTTGGTTAAGCGAAGAAGAATTAATTAGTCTTAAAAAGTGTGAAGACGTCCTTGAGAGAATGTACAATAGCGGTAGATTTTTATATACTCTTGAATATTTGTTGAGCGATTGCGGTTATACACCTTTTAAGCTTTTTTATGAATTCGGCAATAGTGTAAATGGGTCAAAAATGACATTATCTGATTATGCGGTTAAAATCTATGATTATTTTTCAAATAAAACTGATAGCGAAATTCTTCGTGAAAAGCTAATTTGCGATATGTTATCTTGTTCATCAGCGTTACAAATACCGGAAGTTTTAAAGAGGAAAGATAAGGACTATAAAAAGCTAAAGAAACACTTTGCAACGATTTCGGGTAAACACAATAAAATCGCAGTATTATACAAGAGTGGAACGGTATTTGTTGTTGACCAAAACAGTAAAAAAGATTTGCAAGGAAGATTTGTGGGTGAGTTTTATAACTTATCCGATTTTGAATGATTTAGAATGGTAAATTTTATTATAAAAAAAGCGATATTTTCAAAAAATATCCTTGACAACTATATACTGTTGTGATAAAATATCCGTTGTTGTGACACCGTGCGGGTGTAGTTCAATGGTAGAATCCCAGCCTTCCAAGCTGGTCGTGTGGGTTCGATTCCCATCACCCGCTCCACAATGCGCGGTTGTAGCTCAGTTGGATAGAGCAACTGCCTTCTAAGCAGTAGGTCGGGGGTTCGAATCCCTCCAACCGTGCCAATATTATAAGTTATGGTGGATGTAGCTCAGTTGGTTAGAGTGCCAGGTTGTGGCCCTGGAGGTCGTCGGTTCGACCCCGATCATCCACCCCATTTT
>JAZUQS010000027.1:0-20414 GCA_045605825.1 Acutalibacteraceae bacterium | reverse complement strand
TATCAACGACCCCTCAAAGCACGTTATCGTTCAGACTGCTCCCGCAGTTCGTGTAGGTCTTGGTGAAGAGTTCGGTTATGAAATGGGCTCTATCGTTACAGGCAAAATGGTTGCTGCTCTTAAAATGCTCGGTTTTGACCGCGTATTTGATACAAACTTTGCAGCTGACCTTACAATTATGGAAGAAGCAACTGAATTCCTTGGCAGATTCAAGGAAGGCAAAAATCTTCCTCTTATCACATCTTGCTCACCCGGTTGGGTTAAGTATTGTGAGCACTACTATCCCGAATTTATTCCTAACCTTTCTTCTTGTAAGTCACCTCAGGGTATGTTCGGTTCAGTAGCAAAAACATTCTATGCTCAGAAAATGGGTATTGACCCCAAAGATATCTTCGTTGTATCAGTTATGCCTTGTACAGCAAAGAAATTTGAAGCTGAAAGAACAGATTATTCAGCAGTTAAGGGTCTTGCAGATATCGATGCTTCAATCACTGTAAGAGAGCTTGCAAGAATGATTAAAAAAGCAGGTATCAACTTTAAATCTATTCCCGATGCTGAATTTGACGCACCCTTCGGACTTGGTTCAGGTGCAGGTACAATCTTCGGTGCTACAGGTGGCGTTATGGAAGCTGCCCTTCGTACAGCTTACGAGGTTGTTACAGGTAAAGAACTTACAGACCTTGCAACATTCAAGGCAGTTCGTGGTGTTGAAGGCGTTAAAGAAGCTTCTTATGACCTTGACGGTGTAACAGTTAACGTTGCAGTTGCTTCAGGCCTTGCAAACGCAAAGAAGGTTCTTGAAATGGTTAAATCCGGCGAAAAGAAATATGATTTCATTGAAATTATGGCTTGTCCCGGTGGTTGTGTAAACGGTGGCGGTCAGCCTATCGTTCCCGCATCTGTTCGTAATTTTGAAGACGTTAGAGCCCTTCGTGCAGCAGGTCTTTACAATGATGACGCTAACCTTCCCGTAAGAAAGTCACATAACAACCCTGATATCAAGGCAATTTATGATGATTTCTTCGGTGAACCCGGTAGCCACAAGGCACATGATATACTTCATACTGGTTACACAGAACGTAAAGTATATTAAAAAATGGCGCTTTTTGTGCAGAACACCCCCGACTTTATAGTCGGGGGTTAGTCATTTTATCCTGCTCGTAGTATCTGTATACAACTTCGCAGTATAAAAAGTCTTCTGCATCAAAAATCGACATTTTTTGTTTGTGGTTGGAGCAGAGAAAATGCCATCTGCATCTAAATCTGTCAATTTTCCCTGAGTTTTAAAGACTCGGGGGATTTTTATGCTCGTAGTATCTGTATACAACTTCGCAGTATAAAAAGCCTTCTGTATCAAAAATCGCCATTTTTTGTTTGTGGTAGGGGTAGAGAAAATGCTAACTGCTCTAAATCCGTCAATTTTTACTTCCCCCGAGCTTTTTGCTTGGGGGATATTTTTATTTATATTTACATCATTTATATTTATTTTATTTTCGTTTTATGATATAACATTATTGTTGGTAAGGCGGTGTTTAATTTGGATAATGACGATAAGCTTTCAATCGAGCCTGTAGCGTATATAAAAAACGGATATAAAGAAAAATTCGGTGTGCCCCGTCAAAGCGGGTTAGCACCGTCTGTAAAATCAGTTATTGAGTTTTGCGAAGGCTATAAGGATGAAAATATGCTGAGAGATATTGAGCAATATTCGCACCTTTGGCTTGTTTGGGGCTTTTCTCAAAATAAAGGACAATGGTCACCGACTGTAAGACCGCCCCGTTTAGGCGGTAATAAAAGGGTAGGAGTTTTTGCAACTCGCTCACCCTTCAGACCAAATTCATTAGGTCTTTCCTGCGTTAAGCTTGAAGAGGTTGTTAACGGTAAAAACGGAAATTCGCTTATAGTAAGCGGTGCTGATTTAGCCGATAACACGCCTATTTATGACATAAAGCCATATCTTCCTTACGTTGACAGTATCCCTGATGCAAAAGGCGGATTTTCAGACGATTACAAGGATTATGAGCTTGAGGTTAATATTCCCGAGAATTTAAAAGAAGCTCTTACGCCGTTACAGATAAATAATCTTACCGAGCTTTTAAGCCTTGACCCACGCCCATCTTACCAAAACGACGAAGAGAGAATTTACGGTCTTAGCTTTGAGGATATGCAGGTGAAGTTTAAATACACCGACACAAAAATTCAAGTTGTAGATATAACAAGAGGTTAAGAATGTTTTATATAAAACCTGATTTTTACGATAAATTCAAATGCATTGCAGAAAAATGCACCGATAACTGTTGCATCGGTTGGGAAATAGATATTGACGAAAATGCATTGGGAAAATACAACTCAATAAACGGTAGCTTCGGTGAAGAATTAAAGGGAAAAATAATTACTTCCAACGACGGTAATAAATGCTTTAAGCTTTGCGAAAATGAAAGGTGTGCATTATTAAATAAAAACAACCTTTGTAAGCTTATAATTAATTGCGGTGAAGATTATCTTTGCGATATCTGCCGCGAGCATCCCCGATTTTACGAATGGTTTGCAGGATTTACTGAATGCGGATTAGGTCTTTGCTGTGAAGAGGCTTGCCGTCTTTTGCTTGAAGACGAAAAACCGTTTTCTTTGATTCAAGAAAGCGACGGTGAAGAGGTTTTATTGGAAACCAAAGAAGATATCGTAGAGGCAGATACATATATTTTTATTTCAGCTTTCAGAGATAGCTTGTTTGATGTTCTTTTCGATGAGAAAATAGCTTTCGAAGACAAACTTGTGAAAATTCTTTCCAAAACAGAAAGCTTATGCAATGAAAAATGCAAGGTGAGAGATTATGAAAAAAGCCTAGCTTTTTATAAAAAAACAGAGCCTATAAATGATGAATGGGTAACGTTTATTGGTAACTTAAACGACACGTTTAGAGAAATTTTACAAAGTGAAATTGAGTTTGATAAAATAAAAGAAAACAATATGCTTTATTCAAAAATACTTGCGTATATTCTTTACCGCCATTTGTCAAAAGCAGTGTTTGACGGCAGTATAAAAGAACGAATTGAGTTTGCGGTCGAAAGCATAAGGTTTATAAGACTTTGCGATATTAAAACCTTTGCTGAAAAAGGCTATCTTACCTTGACGGACAGAATAAACAATTTGAAAAATTGGTCAAAACAGATCGAGTATAGCGAAGAAAATACAGATTTGATGATTTACGGAGAATGATAAAATGGCAAAACAAGAAAAAACAAACGTTATGAGGCTTCTTGACCAAAAGAAAATACCGTATGAAATGCACGATTATTCAAGGACTGATGCCATAGCAGGTGAGGACGTAGCATCTGTTTTAGGTGAAAATCCCGATACGGTTTTTAAAACTCTTGTAACAGTAGGAAAATCAAAGCAAAATTACGTTTTTCTCGTACCTGTTAACAGAGAGTTAAACCTGAAAAAAGCGGCAAGTGCCGTAGGTGAAAAAAGTATAGAAATGATAAAATCAAAGGATTTATTAGGTCTTACAGGCTATATTCACGGTGGTTGCTCCCCCGTAGGAATGAAAAAGGTTTTTCCAACGGTGATAGATGAATCTGCAAAAAATAATGAAAAAATATTTTTTAGTGCAGGCAAAATCGGCTTTCAGGTTGGACTTTTAGTTTCTGACGTTGAAAAAATAATTAAATACAAATTTGCAGATATTACAGAATAAATAAAAGCGTTTCAGTTTTAATAGCTGAAACGCTTTTTGCTTGTTTTATAGTATTTTTTCGATCTCCGAAAGCTTCGTTACTATGTAAGTAGGTGTTATATCTTCCGGTATAGCATCGTTGTTTTTATTGAACCATATAGTTTCTAATCCGTAATTATATCCGCCCTTAATGTCTGCAGTAAGGCTGTCACCGATAAGAATAACCGAAGCTTTATCGGGACTTTTTAACTTCTCAAAGCAATAGTCGAAAAACTCTGTTGCAGGCTTCGGAATTCCTACGTCTTCAGATACGAAGATTTCTTTAAAATATTTTTCAAAATTACCTATTTTCAACCTGCTTTCCTGAACAAATCTAAAGCCGTTAGAAACAATGTATAAATCGTACTTTGGGTAAAGGTAATCTAAAAGCTCGTATGCACCGTCAACGGCATAAGCTCCTTTAGCAACACCTTTTTCAAAAAGATCCTCAACTATATGGCCGTCAAAATCAATGCCTAATTTACCCAGTATAATATTCCAACGGTTTTCTCGAAGCTCTGCTTTAGTGATTTCACCGTTTTCAAGCCTTTTCCATATTTTTACGTTTTCAGTAATAAAAGTATGGAAAACGTTGTCGGAATAGGGTAACTGAAACTTATTGAAGATATCAATAATAGAATGTCTTGCACATTCGTTGAAATCAATTAAAGTGTTATCAAGGTCAATAAGAATTATTTTTTTCATAAATTATACACTCAAAGCTTTGTTTAATAATGCCTGGTACGTTGCAGGGGTTATTGAAGTTGCGTACTCACCGTTTGCGGCGTGAATTTCAATTTCAGTAGGCTCTTTTGCTCCCGTTGAAAAACGTTCTGCTTCATTTGCGTCTAAAACGTTACAAACACCATCGCCGTTAATATCACCCGAAACGATTACGGTAAGATAGGAAACCTCATCACCGTTGTTAGAAATATTGATTTTAGTGCCTGTGCCGAAATAAACGTTATTAGTTTCAGCTACGTTTGCCGTGGTGTTACCCGCAACGCTTATCAAATCAAAAATGTTACTGCATAAGAATAAATCGGTGAAAACATAGCAGTTTTCGTAATTTATAGTAGAGTTAGTTTTAGCTGTTACTGAAATTGCGGGGATTGTTCCTGTTTGTGAAACAAGACCGCAATTTATACATTCTTTATGCTTTGAGCCTGCTTGTGTTGTTGTAGGCCCGTTGTCGATTATCCAATCACTGTCAACGTGATGTGTAAGAGTTTTTGTGTTGGTGGCTTTAGTTGTAAGCTCATAATTTGGTGAGTTGTATACATCGCAAATCAACGTACAATTTTCAAACTTGAAGCCGTAAATACTGTAGTAGCTTCCTGCCGTTAAATCGGGCTCGAATATTATTTCTGAAGCACCTGTTTGAATATTGTAGGAATAAACTGCACTGGGGGTAGAGTAAAGAAGATTTTTTCCGTCAAATGCAAGTCTGCTGTAATGACCGCCCCAAAAGGAACCTACATCTGCTTGCCAAATGTATTGTAAAGATTTTAAAACGGTTGTTTCACCATTATTAATCTTTTTAAGAGCTTTTGCATCATTATCAATATAATAAAGCTCATTATTTACTAATTGGAAAGCGGTATCAGAGGCTTGCCAATAATAAGAGTCATAGGTTGTGTCTGTAGGAAGAGTGCTGTAATCTATATTTCCTGAAGAATTGTGACCTGTTGACGAGATACCGTTAGTTGACCTTAAAAAGTTAGTGTGGTAAACATGACCGTTTTTATCATAAACAGGGTCATCCCAAGTTATGTCAACGTGATAGGGGGTATCGTTTATGTAAACAACGTTCCAGGCGTGGTTAAGAAGCCTTGAGCTACAATAGTAACTGTCAATGCCCGCTTGTAAAAGAAGATAATCATATGCAAGTGCATAGCCCATACAAACGGCAAATTGATTTACAAATACTCCGTAGGCACTGTATGAAATGTCAGGCATTGTTCCGTTTTCTAATCTTTCGTAATCGTATTCGCACCAAATAGCAATACGGTCGTGTAATATCAATGCTTTTTCAACATCACCCAGATGATTGTTACCTTTTACACCCTCTAAAAGCTTGTCGGCATTCTTTTTGAAATCGCTGAACATTGTTTTATATTCGCTTGCGGTGCAACGGTAAGAAGCATAAACTCTCGTTATATAAGTTGAATTGTAACCTATTCCAAGCTGGTCAACGTGGAAAAGCTCAGGTGTTTCATACCATATATACGAGGTTATAGCTTTTTGATTAGTAGAGTTATATGGTATTTTAAAGCTTGAAATGTCAACGTATTCAGGGCATTCAGCGAATCCCTCAATAAGATGGTTTCTTAAAACATCAATATTAACCGTGTCGTCAAGCACGTCAACATTTGGACCTATTGAATTATGAAGCGTTGGTGCTTGAAAATCAGAAACTCTGTACGTTACAACTGCTGCGAATGTATTTATTGGTGAAAGAAAAATTACGAATAAAACTAAAGCAACACATAATATTTTCTTTAAATTAGAAAACATTTAATCACTTCCCGAAACAATATTCTAATTTAATTATAAGGTTTTCTCAAAATACAGTCAATTACAAAAATATACAAAAAACCACTTGTGTTTTGCACAAGTGGTTTAAGAATTAGAGTAGTTCGATGATTTTGTTTGAAATTTCTTCTACCCAGTCGCCCTCAAATAACTCGATAACGCCTGCATCAACTGCAGCTGCAAGCTTGTTGTTCATAGGGATTTCTGCTACTGTATCAACGTTATACTCTTTAGCGATTTCTTTTATATTGCTTTCGCCGAAGATTTTGTGCTTTGTATTACAGTCGGGGCAGAGGAAGTAAGACATATTCTCTGCAAAAGCAAGAACGGGGATATCCATAAGCCCCGCCATTTTAACAGCCTTTTCAACAATCATTCCAACTAATTCCTGAGGAGAAGCGACGATAACTATTCCGTCAACGGGAAGACTCTGGAAAACTGTAAGAGGAACGTCACCTGTTCCGGGGGGCATATCAACAAACATAAAGTCAACGTCATCCCAGATAACGTCAGTCCAGAATTGCTTTACTGCACCTGCAATAACGGGCCCACGCCATACAACAGGGTCTGTATCGTTTTCGAGAAGAAGGTTTACAGACATAATTTCGATACCTGTTTTTGAACGGCAGGGGAGAATGCCGTTTTCAGTGCCTTGTGCTTTTTCTTTAATACCAAATGCTTTGGGGATTGAAGGGCCTGTAATATCAGCATCAAGAATAGCGGTTTTAAAGCCTTTTCTTTGAGTTGATACTGCTAAAAGCGAGGTAACGAGAGATTTACCAACGCCACCCTTACCACTTACAACGCCTATAACCTTTTTGATTTTTGAAAGCTCATGGGGTTTTTCATGTAAACTTTCGGGTTCTTTTCGTGATGAGCAGTTCTGAGAACAGGTACTGCAGTTATGAGTGCATTCACTCATTTATAATCATCTCCTAATTAATTTTCTGAAAAGATAAAAATTAAAACATTAAGTATAATAACACACTATTTTTGAAATATCAATGATGATTTGAAAATGTTATTGTATTTAATATAGTATACAATAAATCGGGTATTATATAAATTTTTTTGAAATTGTAAAATTGTTATTAGCTATTGACTTTTTTGTCGCATTTTTATATAATGTCTTGTGCAACTGTCTTGGTACAGGTATGCCCAAAATAATAAAATACAGGTTTATATTTACTTTAACACTTCTCATACTTCGTAAAAAAGCCTGAAAAATAGATAGGAGAATAAAAAATGAAAAGAACTTATCAGCCCAAGAAAAGACACAGAAAGATGGAACACGGTTTCCGTAAAAGAATGGCAGACAGAAACGGTCGTAAGGTGCTTGCTCGCCGTCGTGCAAAAGGCAGAAAGCAGCTCACATATTGATTATTCTTTCGAATTAGGAGAATAATGTGTCAGATTTTGTTACACTCAACAGTAACCCCGATTTCCGTCGGTTGTATAATAGAGGCAAGGCTGTAATTGATCCTGCGTTGGTTATTTATTACTCAAAGAACCGCGCGGGAATTTGCCGTATTGGTATAACCACGAGTAAAAAAATCGGCAATGCAGTTGAACGTAACCGTTCGAGAAGAGTTATAAGAGAGGCTTTCAGGCATTTATGTCCTGAACTTTCTCCCTGTTACGATATAGTAATGGTAGCTCGTTCAAAAACGAAATATCTGAAAAGCACCAAAATAGAAGAAATTATGCGAGAAATGTTTACCCGAGAGGGTATGCTTAAAATTGAGAGTGAAGAAGAATGAAAGACTTTCTCATAAAATTGATTAAGTTTTATCAAAACCACATTTCGCCGTTATCTAGCCCGAAATGCCGTTTTTATCCTACTTGTTCTCAATATGCACTTGAAGCGATAACCGTTCACGGTGCATTTAAAGGCACAATTCTTGCAATAAGGCGTCTTATGAGGTGCAATATTCTTTTCCCGGGTGGGGTAGACCCCGTACCCCCGAAGAAAGAGAAAAAATAATCTCTTTCTACAAAAACAGGAAGGAAATTAACTTCAATGGATTTTATTAGAGATATTCTTGCAATTCCCTTCGGTTTTGCACTTAGCTTGTTTTATAATCTTACGGATAGCTATATTTTAGCAATTATTTTGCTTACCGTTATTATAAGATGTGCTCTTTTACCTGCTTCAATCAGTCAGCAGAAAAACTCTGCAAAGCAGGTTCGCCTTCAGACAAAGGTTAATAAAATCAAACAGAAATATGCAGGCAATCAGCAGAAAATCCAAGAGGAAACTCAGGCTCTTTATCAGCGTGAGGGCTTTGGTGCGGCTAATATGGGTTGCGCTCCTCTTATGATTCAGATGATTGTTATGATTGGTCTTTACGGTGTTATCTATACACCTCTTTCAAGCGTGCTTCGTTTTAGCAACGGAACAATTGAAAAAATCAAAACAGCAATGAATATTGCTGCTGAAGCTACGGGTAAAAATTCTAACGAAGCAAGAATGGTTGAACTTAAAATTCTTGAAAACTTTGAGAAATTCGCAGATAAGCTCAGCGGTGTAATCAGTGCTGAGGATATGGAAGCTCTTTCAGGTCTTAAGGATAAATTCCAGATTTTTGGTCTTGACCTTGCAGAAACACCTACAACAAAAGACCCCGGTCTTATCTGGATTATCCCGATTCTTGCATTCTTAACTGCTATGATGTCTTCAGTATATATGTATATAAGACAGCGTAAGCAGAATCCCGAAATGGCAAAAAATCCCTCAATGGGTTGTATGACTTTTATGTCACCTTTTATGTCACTTGTGTTTACATTTATGTTCCCCGCAGGTGTAGGTTTCTATTGGGTAATTTCAAACGTATTATCCTTTATCCAACAGGTGATTCTTACAAATATTTACAGCCCTAAAAAAGTTATAGCTCAACAGATGGTTGACGAAACGGTTACAAGACGTTCTAAAGAGAATAATACAAAACGTCGTGTTGAGATCGAGAAGAAATAAGGTGAAATTATGATAAAAGAAGCTATTGGCGTAGCTGCAACGGTTGACGAAGCCAGAAAAATGGCTGTTGAAAACCTTCACGCACCCATTGATGCAGATGTTAAAGTAGAAATTATTACTTTCCCTAAAAAGAAAGTTTTAGGCCTTTTCGGCGGTAGTGATGCTAAGGTAAAAGCTTCCTACGATGACGGTGTTGAAGAAAAGAAAGAAGCACCTAAAAAGGTTGAAAAGAAGGCTGAGCCTGTAGCAAAGGCTCCCAAAACAGAGAAAAAAGCAGAAAAGAAGCCTCAACCTAAAAAAGAGGCAAAGAAGGAAGCTCCCAAGGCTGAGAAGAAAGCAGAGCCTAAGATAGATTTATCTGCTATTGAGCCTAAAGAAAACGAAGCAACTGAATATCTTAAATCAATTCTTGTTGGTATGGGCTTTACTGACGTTGGCGTTACAGCAAGAGAAGCTGAAGAAGATATTTACTTCGAAATCACTTGCGGTGAGGATTACGGTAACATTATCGGTAGACGCGGTGAAACACTTGATGCTTTACAGTATCTTACACGTCTTTTTGTAAACCGTGCTGATGACAACAATAAGAGAGTTTCTCTTAACGTTGGCGATTACAGAGCACGCAGAGAAGACACTCTTAAAGCACTTGCTAAAAGACAGGCTACAAGAGTTATAAAATACAGCAAGAGCTTTGCTCTTGAGCCTATGAATCCTTATGAGAGAAGAATAATTCACACAGCTATTCAAGAAATTGAAGGCGTTACCTCTCATTCAGTAGGTGAGGGTGACAGACGTAGAGTTGTTATAACTCCCGAGGGTGGCGAAAAAGGCGGCTACAGAGATAGAGGCAACCGTAGAGGCAACAGAGAAAGAAGAGCACCCTACGTTCCCGAAACTCCCAAGGAGCCCAGAGAACAGAAGGTGGATGCTGCTGCATCTTCCCGTTACGGCAAAATTGAGCCTAAAAAGGTAGCTACAGAAGAAACTGCTGAATAATTTTGTTGACAAAATCAAAAAACAGGATTATTATATAACAAATTAAAGATTTTAACTCATTGACGGAGAAAGTAAGGGCAAAATCCCTTTTCAGAGAACGTACCGGTTGGTGAAAGGTACGGAAGGCTTTACCCCCAAGACCACTCCTGAGTGCTATGCGAAGCGAAAGATAAGCATAGCCGTTCGGTCGCGTTAAGACCTCTCGAGTGGCAACGCTATTATTGTGTTGCAATTTGGGTGGAACCGTGGAGTTATTGCTTCATCCCAATTATTATTTAGGTAATAATTGGGATGATTTTTTTTATATTTTAGAAAGGACTGATATATATGGTAAAAATTAAACTTCGTGACGACGTTAAGGAATATGAAAACGGCGTTAGTGCTGCAGATGTTTGCAAAGACATTTCTATGGGTCTTTACAGAAACGTTTGTGCTTGCTTAATTAACGGAGTAGCGGCTGATATCCGCACAGAAATTAATGAAGATTGCGAACTTGAATTCGTTACGTTTGACAGTGAAGAAGGTAAACATGCTTTCTGGCATACTGCTTCTCATATTTTAGCTCAGGCTGTAACACGCCTTTATCCTAATGCAAAGCTTGCTATAGGCCCTGCTATTGATAACGGCTTCTATTATGATATTGACAGCGAAGCTTCGTTTACTCCTGAAATCCTTGAAAAAATCGAAGCAGAAATGAAAAAAATCGTTAAAGAAGATTTACCTCTTGAAAAGTTTGAGGTTGAGCCTGCAAAAGCAATTGAGCTTATGAAAGAGAACGGGGAAATCTATAAGGTTGAGCTTATCGAAGAGCATGCAGGTAAAAACGAGCCTATCAGCTTCTATAAGCAAGGTGAATTTACTGATGTTTGTGCAGGTCCTCACATTCCCTCAACAGGCAGAGTAAAAGCATTTAAGCTTACAGCTTGTACAGGTGCTTACTGGAGAGGCGACCAGAATAACAAAATGCTTCAGAGAATTTACGGTACTGCTTTCCCCAAAGCTGCAGAGCTTGAAGAGCATCTCCAGAGAGTAGAAGAAGCAAAAAAGCGTGACCACAATAAACTCGGTAGAGAGCTTGAAATCTTTACAACTGTTGATACTATCGGTCAGGGACTTCCTATTCTTCTTCCTAAGGGTACTTTTATTGTGCAGACTCTTCAAAGATTCGTTGAAGACGAAGAAGCAAGAAGAGGTTGGGTACGTACAAAAACTCCTCTTATGGCAAAAAGCGACCTTTATAAAATTTCAGGTCACTGGGATCATTATAAAGACGGTATGTTCGTTTTAGGTGATGAGGAAAAGGATGATGAGGTTTTCGCACTTCGTCCTATGACTTGCCCATTCCAGTATCAAGCATATCTCAACAGAGCACGTTCTTACCGTGATCTTCCTATGAGATTAGCTGAAACTTCAACTCTTTTCAGAAATGAATCATCAGGCGAAATGCACGGTCTTATCCGTGTTCGTCAGTTCACAATTTCAGAGGGTCACTTAATGTGCCTTCCCGAACAACTTGCAGATGAATTCAAACGTTGTCTTGACCTTTGTATTTTTATGCTTAAAACGTTAGGTCTTTATGAAGACGTTTCTTACCGCTTCTCACAGTGGGACCCCGATGACAGAGAAAAATACATCGGCACTCAGGAACAGTGGGATGAAGCTCAGGGCATTATGAAAGAAATCCTTGACGATATCGGTCTTGATTACAAGGTTGGTATTGGTGAGGCTGCTTTTTACGGTCCGAAGCTTGATATTCAGATTAAAAACGTTTACGGTAAAGAGGATACTCTTATTACTATCCAGATTGACCAGATGCTTGCTGAGAAATTCGGTATGGAATACGTTGACCGTGACGGTACAAAGAAGAATCCCTATATCATTCACAGAACGTCTATCGGTTGCTACGAAAGAACTCTTGCTCTTCTTATTGAAAAATATGCAGGTGCATTCCCCATGTGGCTTGCTCCCGAGCAGTTAAGAATTCTTCCTATTTCCGAAAGACATCACGATGCTTGTTTTGATCTTTGCAAGAAGCTTGAGGAAAAGGGCTTCCGTGTAACTGTTGACGACAGAGCAGAAAAAACAGGCTACAAAATCCGTGAAGCACAGCTTCAGAAGATTCCCTATATGCTTGTTTTAGGCGATAAGGAAATCGAAAACGGTGAGGTTGCAGTACGTGGCAGAAAAGCCGGCGATATGGGCACAATGAGTGTTGAAGCATTTATCGAAATGGCTCAAAAAGAGGTTGACGATAAGGTTATTAACTAAATTGCAAGTGGTAAATGGCAAGTTGCAAATTTCGGAACTGCGTTAGCAATTTTAAGTTCCGAAAGGATAAAAACGCAAAGTTTTGCGAAGCCTTTCCTCCTTGTCCGCTTTAGCGGATAGGGAGGGGGACCGTTCCTCAATAAAATAAAGATTAACAGGCAGTGTATTTCGTAGAATATACTGCCTGTTATTTGTTTATTAAATCGGAATGGTGGAGGGTAGTTCACTGACGTCTTAGGTTTAGTTATAAAGTTGTAAGATTATATGATTGATTATAAAAATTAAAATCTTTTGTTTGCATAAACCTAATGAGTAAGAGAACTACCCACCACCAAAAGCAAAGCTTTTGGTTCCCCTCCCTATTTTGTCTATGACAAAACAGGGAGGTAAGGCTTCGTTACAATTAATGTTATCTATAAAAACAACAGGTCTGCAATAGCAATTTTAACTGCCGTCACAGACCCTTCACTTATTCACTTTTCACTGCGAACGTCAGTGAGCTTCATACCCTTCATCTACTATTGCTTTAATCAAAACGTCATCAGCAACTTCTTTTGAAAGTGTTACTTTTGCTATATTTTCTTCGTGGCTTGCGGTTGCTTCTTCAACACCGTCAATTGCGAGAAGCGCTTTCGTAACGTGTGCTTCGCAACGGGGGCACATCATACCTTCAACCTTAATTACCTTTGTCATAATATCATTTCCTTTCTTTTGATTTAAAAGAGTATCTTCGGCTTCTTCTATATTATTATCTATAATTAATTTAGATTTGAAAAAACGAAGTCTTAAAGCGTTTGTTACAACTGAAACAGAGCTTAAGCTCATTGCTGCGGAGCCTATCATTGGTGTAAGCTTTATTGAAAATAATGGGTAAAGAACGCCTGCTGCAAGAGGAATACCTAACGTATTATAAAAGAAAGCCCAGAATAAATTCATTTTTATATTTCTCATAACGGCTTTGCTTAATTCAACTGCCTTTGCACCGTCAGAAAGCGAGCTTTTTATAAGCACAATATCAGCAGCGTCAATGGCAATATCCGTACCTGCACCGATAGCAATACCTACGTCGGCTCTTGTAAGGGCGGGAGCATCGTTTATTCCGTCACCGATAAAGGCTACCTTTTCGCCGTCTTCCTGAAGCTTTCGTAGAATGCTTTCCTTATCAGCGGGCAGAAGCTCTGCAAAAACTTCGTCAACTCCTGCCTTTTCGGCTATATATTGAGCGGCGTTTTTGTTGTCACCCGTAAGCATAACGGTAGTTTTACCTAATGCTTTAAATGCTTTTATTGCTTCAATGCTGTCATTTCTGATTGTATCAGAAACAGCAATAATACCAATTATATTATTTTCTTCCGCAAATATCAAAGGAGTTTTACCTTGCTTCGAAAGGTCATCAACTGTTTTCTCGACAGAGGTTATATCAATGTTTTCCTCTGATAAAAATCTTGGGTTTCCTGATAAATATTTTTTACCGTTAATAAGGCATTTTACGCCTTTTCCTTGTAATGCTTCAAAATCGCTTGATTGCGGTAGCAATAAGCCTTGTTCTTTCGCTTTTTTCCTTACTGCTTCCGCAAGGGGATGCTCGCTACCGCTTTCAATAGCGGCACATATTTTCAAAAATTCATTTTCATTATAGCTTTTATCAATGACAACGATATCACTTACAGTCATTTCACCGCTTGTAATTGTTCCCGTTTTATCAAGGACTATTTTATTCACGTTGCCAAGATTCTCTAAAGCGGCTGCAGATTTGATGAGGATACCGTTTTCGGCGGCTTTACCCGTGCCAACCATAATCGCAACGGGTGTTGCAAGACCCAAAGCACAGGGGCAAGAAATAACAAGCACGGTAATACCGAAAGAAAGTGCGGTAGAAAATTCAGCGCCCGTAACAAGCCAGATAATAAAGGTGATTAAAGAGATCGCCATTACAACGGGTACAAATACACCGCTTACCTTGTCAGCAAGTCTTGCGATTGGTGCTTTTGATGAGCCTGCCTCGTCAACAAGCTTTATTATTTGAGAAAGAGTTGTATTTTCACCAACTTTAGTTGCCGTCATTGTGAAAGTACCGTTTTTGTTAAGTGTAGCAGAAATTATTTCATCACCAATTGCTTTTTCAACGGGTAAGCTTTCACCCGTTACGGCTGATTGGTCAATATAACCGTTACCGCTTTTTAAAACACCGTCAACTGCGATTCTTTCACCGGGGCGAATAATTATTTCGTCACCCGTTTTAATATCCTCAGCTGCTACCGTTATTTCTTTACCGTCTTTTATAATATTTGCAGTTTTCGGTGATAACTCTACGAGTTTGCCTAAAGCATCACCCGTTTTTCGTTTGGATTTAGTTTCTAAATATTTTCCTACGGTTACAAGCGTTAATATCATAGCACTTGATTCGAAATATAATTCGTGAGAATAATGTGCTAAAGCTTCAAGGTCGCCTCTCGGTGCGGCATATGCCATCATAAAAAGGGAAAATAAGCCGTAAATGAATGATGCCCCCGAGCCTAAAGCAACAAGAGAGTCCATATTTGCAGTTCTTTTTATAAGACCCTTAAAGCCCGAAACAAAAAACTTTTTGTTTATTATCATCACAGGGATAGTTAAAAGCATTTGCAAAAGTGCATTTACTATCGCATTTTCAGTACCGTGAAGAAATTGGGGAAGGGGAAGACCTAACATATGCCCCATAGCAATATACATTAAAACTACAAGAAAAGCTATTGAAGAAATAAGCCTTTTTTTCATAGAGACTTCTTTTTCTTGCTCGTTTGACTGACGCTCCTGCCATTGTTCCTTTAAACCGTTTTTCGCATTTTTTTGATTAAAAAGAGAAGCACCGTAGCCGATATTGTTTACTGCATCTATTATATTTTGTTCGGTAAGTTTTTTATCATCAAAGCTTACTGTAAGCTGTTCTGATAATAAGTTTACCTGAGCATACTCTACGCCCTCTAATTTGCAGGCGGTTTTTTCAACATTTGCCTGACAAGCGGCACATGTCATACCAGTTACTCTGAATTTTTCAGTTTTCATAAAAGCTCCCTTTGGTAGTTAGTCTTTGCTAACTATTATACAACTAATAATTATAAAAATCAACATTGACAAAGCTTTTTGTATTATGGTACGATTTTAGTATATGAAAATTTAAAGCCGAAAGAGGCGGTAAAATGGAAAAATACGTAAATAATGTTCTTGCACCGAAGCTACAAGGTGACGGAGGTTGGGTTGAATTCATTTCTTTTGAAAACGGCGAATTAACTCTTCGTTTCAGGGGCGAATGTTCAAAATGCCTTATCCTTCACCGTTGCACTGATTGGATTGAACAAGAGATAAAACGAGATTTTAAAAAATCAGTTAAAGTTATAGCGGTTCGTAAGAAACCTTACTTTCAGGATATTTGAGGTGTACTATGGCACATATTAAAGTTGTAAGACGTTCAATGCGACCTGAGGAATTGACTGACCTTCGCTTCGGTTGGCTTAAACGTCACATATATAATGAAAAATGGGAAATTGAAAATTTAGAAATCCGTGATGCACGTCAGGTGCGTGAAATGGAGTTTGAATATTATTCTGATGAATACAGACCCTTGAAAAAAGGGGATATGTATTTTACTCCCGACGGTACCGCTTTTATAAAGGCAGAGGTTAAAATTCCAGACCGTTTAAAAGATAAAGAGCTTTGGTTTTCTCTTAAAACTGCCGCAGAAATATGCGTTAAGGTGAACGGCAAATATATAGGTGGTGTTGACCCTAACAGAGAGAGAATGTTGCTTTCGCCGTATGTTAACGTTAACGATACCCTTCATTTTGATATGATGGGCTACAACAGAAGTAAGCCTGACGACGAAAGAAACCCCGAAAGTCTTTCTGTCAGAGGCTGTCGTCAGATTTTTGAGGGAGCGTATATTTGCACAGTAAACGAAGATGTTCAAAGCCTTGTATATGATTTCGAATTACTTCTCGATATTGCAAAAAGTGAGCTTTTCAATGAGGATTACAGAGCGTTTCTTAACCGTGAATTAAATAATGCTATGAACTGTATTGATTTTGACAGCGAAGAGCTTACGGGCGTAGATGCTGCAAAGAAGTATATTGAAGACGTAATTTACTCGAACGATACCTATAAGGGTACGGGTGACGTTGCTCTTGTTGCTCACTCGCATCTTGACGTTGCATATTATTGGCGAAGAATTCATGCAGTACAGAAGAATCTTCGTACAGTACTTATTCAGCTTCGTCTTATGGATAGATATCCTCATTTTAAATATGCTCATACTCAGCCTTATACTTATGAAACACTTGAAAAGTATTATCCCGATGTATTCCAAGAATTAAAAGAAAAGGTTAAAAACGGTCAGTTTGAGCCCGTAGGTGCTATGTACGTTGAGCCTGATTGTAACGTGCCTAATGCAGAAAGCCTTATCAGACAGTGCCTTTACGGTCAAAAAACGTATGAGAGAATGTTTGGTAAAAGGGTGAACAATGCCTGGCTTCCCGACGTTTTCGGCAACAGCTGGATTTTACCCCAGATTCTCAAAAAAAGCGGAGTAGATTATTTCGTTTCAAATAAAATGTCTACGTGGAATGATACAAACCGCTTTCCTCATAATAACTTTATTTGGCGAGGTATTGACGGTAGCGACGTTTATGCCTGCGTTCCGCCTACTCACTTTATAACCTGGAATATGCCTTCTCAGATTCAGGAAAATTGGGAAGCATATATTGATAAAGACAAAGGCGGTCAAACTCTTAATATGTTTGGCTACGGTGACGGTGGCTCGGGCTGTACCGAAGAAATGATAGAGCTTATGAATAGATTTGATAAGCTTTCTATAATGCCGAAATGTACCCACACAAGCGGTGCAGAGTTTCTTGAAAAAAATCTTAAGGATAATAAAGCTCTTGAGGTGTGGGACGGAGAACTGTATCTTGAAATGCACCGTGGTACTTTTACTACAAAGAGTGATATTAAAAAGGCTAACCGCAAGCTTGAAGAAAAGTTCAGAACGGCGGAAATGCTTTCTGTAATGAGGAACGAAGATAACTCAAAAGAAATCACAGAGCTATACAAAAAATTCCTTATTAATCAATTTCACGATATTCTTCCCGGCTCTCATATTCACCCCGTATATGAGGATGCTATGAAGGATTATGCGGAGATTGAAAAAGCCCTCGATAATATTATAGGCACCGGAAGCAGATATTTTAATACTCTTAACTTTGAAAGACCCGGTCTTGATTTTATTGAAAATAAAAATGGTAGCGCCACAAAATATGGCAAAAAAGGTAACTGGGTGCTTTCGAAATTACCACCGCTTTCATCAGCAAAGTTAAGAAAGCAACGCCATGATACGGACTGGATTTCAATTTTGGGTTCGGTAGTTGAAACACCGTATTATACAATAATATTTGGTATTGACGGTTCAATTGAATATCTTTATGATAAAGAGCTTTCGAGAAAATGGGTAAGCGGCGAATTTAATAAATTAAAGCTTTTTGTTGATTGCCCCGGTAACTATGATGCCTGGGATATTCTTCCCAACTATCGTGAAAAAGAGGCAACATTACACGTTGAAAGCCCGTTAGACGTCGTTGAAATAGACGGGGAAAGTGCAACCTTCAGAGTTTTATTAAGCACCGAAAATTCAAAATGGGAAATGCTTATAAGGTTGTTCCGACAGAGTCGCGGTATTGAGGTTGAAAATAACGTAATATGGAATGAAAAGCATAAGCTTGCAAAAGTAGAATTCCAATGTAATATTCTTTCAAGAAAAGTATTGTGTGATACCTCGGCAGGCTTTATTGAAAGAGAAACCCACCGCAATACAACATGGCAGCAAGCTCGTTTTGAAGTCTGCCATCATAAGTGGTGTGATATGTCTGAAACAGGTGGTGGTATTGCAATAATAAACGACGGCAAATACGGTGTAGGCTTCCTTGAAAATACAATGAGCCTTTCGCTTTTAAGAGCAACCGAAAGACCTGACGTTACGTCGGATATAGGAAAACACAGCTTTTCTTATATGATTATGCCTCACGAAAAGGATGCTGTTACAGCCGGTATAAATAAGCTTGCTTTACAATATAACACACCACTTATAAAAACTGATTGCCAATGGGATTTAGTGTCCTTTGAACCATTGTATTTGCAGTCGGTTAAAAAGAGTGAAGATGGTCAAATGACAGTAATAAGACTTTCTGAGCAGGATGGTGCAAGAGGTGTTATTGAGTTACCCGGATTTGTTAGAGTGCTCAATATGCTTGAGGACGTAGTAGACAGAACGGATAAAATTGAATATAAACCCTTTGAAATTATTACAATAGGAATGTAAATAACAAAAAACAAAAAGCAACTGCCGACCGTATGGATTAGGTCGACAGTTGCTTTTTATAGTGATTTCAATTACTAGTAAATTAATTACTTAACAAACTCATTGTAGATAGCGTTAAGAGTTTTAACGTAATCATCTTCGCTAACACCTACAATGATGTTAAGCTCGCTTGAGCCTTGGTCAATCATTCTGATATTTATATCGTTTTCGGCAATAGCCTTGAAAAGTCTGCCTGCAGTACCTTTAACGCCTGCCATACCTCTACCAACAACAGCAACAAGAGCAATTCCACCGCTTACTGTTACGGAGTCTGCTTTTGTTCTTCTCTGAATATCGTTGAGGATAGCGTCTTTATGAGGTAAGAAATCAGCATCGTTTAAAACGATTGACATTGTATCAATACCTGAGGGAAGATGCTCAAAGCAAAGGTTGTAGTTTTCAAGAACCTCAAGAACAGTTCTGCCGAAGCCAACCTCTGAGTTCATCATATCCTTTTCAATAGCAATAACAGAGAAGCCTTTTTTACCTGCAACACCTGTGATAACAGTGTCAACCTTGTTGTCTTCAACTGAAGAAACAATCATTGTACCTGCATCCTGAGGTGCGTTTGTGTTTCTGATGTTAATCGGGATGCCCATTTCACGAACGGGGAAAATAGCATCCTCATGCATAACGGTAGCACCCATATATGAAAGCTCACGAAGCTCTGAATAAGTGATAGTTGAAATAACCTGAGGATTTTCAACACATCTGGGGTCTGCCATAAGCATACCTGAAACGTCAGTCCAGTTTTCGTAAATATCAGCTTTAATAGCACGTGCTACGATTGAGCCTGTAATATCACTACCGCCACGGGAGAAAGTCTTAATTGTGCCGTTAGGCATTACACCGTAGAAGCCGGGGATAACCGCATGCTCATGCTTTGCAAGAATTGCGGTAAGCTCTTCGTTTGTTTTTTCAGTATCAAGAGTACCGTTTTCTTTAAAGAAGATACCGTCTTCAGCGTCAATGAAATCATAACCGAGGTAGCTTGCAAGCACCATTGAGTTAAGATACTCGCCACGGGAAGCAATATAGTCACGACCTGCGTGATGAACGATAGCGTCTTTGATTCTGTCAAATTCGGGCTGAAGCCAAAGCTTCATACCTAAATCCTTAATAATACCGTTGTAACGCTCTTCAATAAGAGCAAAAGCATCGTCAATAGGCTGATTTGCTTTTACAAGCTTGTAGCAATCGTAAAGCATATCGGTAACCTTAATATCGTCAGAATATCTTTTACCGGGAGCTGAAGCGACAACGTATCTGCGTTCGGGTTCAGCTTTAATTATAGCGGCAACCTTTTTAAACTGTTCTGCATCTGCAAGAGAGCTTCCGCCGAATTTAAGAACTTTAACCATAATACATTCTCCTGATTATATATATTTGGGGAATTTTCTGTTCAATACCATAATATATTAGCATTTACAAAACAAGTTCGCAAGAAAAATAATTTGTTTTGGAAAAGTTCTATTTATCATATAAAATTTACAAAAGTTATGCCATTCACTTGTGCAAAAACACAATAAAATACTGGT
>JAZUQS010000026.1:0-41403 GCA_045605825.1 Acutalibacteraceae bacterium | reverse complement strand
GCTATCATCGCTTCTCTTCACGAGTTCAACCCCATGATGGGTCACCGTGGCTGCCGTCTTGCAGTTACTTACCCCGAAATCGCTGCAATGCAGACAAAGGCTGTTATCCGTGCAGCTATCAACGTTCAGAAAGCACATGCTGATTGGAACGTAGTTCCCGAAATTATGATTCCTCTTATCGGCGATGTTAAAGAGCTTAAATTCGTTAAGAAGGTTGTTGTTGAAACTGCTGATGCTGAAATCGCAGCTGCAGGCTCAGACCTTAAATACGAAGTTGGTACAATGATCGAAATCCCCAGAGCTTGTATCACAGCTGACGAAGTTGCTAAAGAAGCTGACTTCTTCTGCTTCGGTACTAACGACCTTACTCAGATGACATACGGCTTCAGCCGTGATGACGCTGGTAAGTTCCTTACAGCTTACTATGATAGCAAAATCTTCGAGAACGATCCTTTCGCAAAGCTTGACCAGAACGGCGTAGGTGCTCTTATGGAAATGGCAGTTGCTAAAGGTAAAGCAAGCGGCAAGAACCTTCACTACGGTATCTGCGGCGAGCACGGCGGCGACCCCGTTTCAGTTGAATTCTGCCACAAGATTGGCCTCAACTACGTATCATGCTCACCCTTCCGTGTTCCGATCGCTCGTCTCGCAGCAGCTCAGGCAGCTATCAAAGGCTAATTCCTTATAAAACAACAAAATCTGCTTTCTTCGGAAAGCAGATTTTTTGTTTTGCGATATAAATCCTTAGCACGATTTGCGATATTTTCCTGCGGAAAGCGATATGTGTTTTACACGCGATATGTTTGCTTTGCAAACGAGGGATTTATACCGCACCGTGTTGCCGAGAGGCAACATATCGCATCGTCAGATATATCGCATTTGTCTTCAGGCAAATATATCGCATCTGCACAGCAGACATATCGCCTTTTTACACTTTCGCAACGCGAAAAAATCACTCTGTCAAAGACAGAATATCACTTTATACCTCTCTGGCGAAGAGAGGGGGACCGCGACGAAACGTAAGTGGAGTCGGGGTGGAGAGTTCTAGCACCGAAAGGTGCGTATAATAAAATTATTTACCTTGTTATATACTAATTCTTAATCGAATTACGGAGTATAGCAAATAATTAAACGAATCCCCTTGGAGCAATCCAAGGGGATTTTGTGTGTAGTCCATTTTAAAGTACACCAAAACGGGAAATTAAATTGCTATTTGTTTAATGGTGGTTTATACTGTAATCAAGAGGTGGGAAAATGTACACATATAAGATTACTGATGTTTCAGAAACTGATAAATGGATATATATTAAATGCAACGAAGAAGATAGTGTTAATGAAAGTGAGCCGTTCGTTGAAGTGGTAAAACTTATTGCAAAAAAGTGGAACAATAACGAATGGCAAGGTAATATATCTTCTGTTGGAGATATGCGTTATATGGTCAAGAATGACCCTATTGATTTAGTATACCAATGGGATGATTTATTTGGCATTGTTTTTGAGTACAAAAACAGCACAAACCTTGATGATGTAAAATCTTTTATTACAAATAACTATAATATAGGTTAATTTCCACACTTTGCTAACTGCTGGACAGCAGCTATTAAGTAATCCAAGTAATTAGTTTGTAAAACAAAAGTCAACCTCCTGTAAATGGGTTTTTGACTTTTCAAACTAATTGTGTTAAAATTTGAAAAATGATATAAGGGGTGTATATTATGGCCAAAATTGTTAAAATGGAAAAAGTACAACTTAAAAACAATCCCCAAATAAAGGAAGATTTAATTCAAGGTTTCATTTTTGACGACCCTTCTGTATTGGGGTTAGGCGATTTATCTCCAATACAAAGAGAAAAAATTCAACCATTAGGGGGCAGGCTTGATTTACTACTTGCAGATGATGATGGTACTCGGTATGAGGTGGAAGTACAATTAGGTGCTACTGACCCTAGCCATATAATTAGAACCTTGGAATATTGGGACACCGAAAGAAAACGATATCCACAATATGACCATTGTGCTGTAATTGTCGCAGAAGAAATCACAGGACGATTCATGAATGTTATTTCCTTGTTTAATGGTGCAATACCTCTTATAGCATTACAATTAACTGCATATAAACAGGGTGATGATATTTCTCTTGCTTTTACCAAAGTGCTCGATAGAGTAACTATTGTAAATGACGAGGATGAACAGTATGAAGCAACAGACAGAAAATATTGGGAAAGCAGAAGCACTCCCAAAATGCTTCAAAATGTTGATAAAATTTTTGAAAGTGTAAAGGAATATGCAAGTGACTACGAATTAAAGTATAATAAATTTTATATTGGAATGATGAAGGATGGGATATCAAAAAACTTCCTAATGTTCAGACCGAAAAAGAATTACTTATACATTGTATATAAAGGTAATGAAAACCTCGAAATGGTTCAAAAATGTGAAGAAGACGGCTTGGATATATCTTACACACCTCGTTGGAAAGAATATAGTATTCAGTTATCAGGGTTCGAAGAGTATTTAAAGCACAAAGATTTAATTGATTCTTTAATCAAAAGTTCTATGGAGTATTTTAATATTACTGATTAAAAATAATTTCCCCCCTTCGCTAACTGCCACACAGGCAGCTATCAAGGACTAGTTCCTAAAACAAAAAATTCCTCCCGAGAAATCGGGAGGTTATTTTTTATCCAATGAAAAAATTTCATCAATCACTTCATCACTCATTACTGTTGAAAAATGATTGGTGAAATGATATAATAAGTGCGAGGTGAGAAAATGTATAATAAAAAACCACCATTTGAAATTACAAATGAGATATTAGATTTAATTACAGAAATTGCAGAATTGGTAGGAAATGTTAGTGCTACGCAGGGTTTATCTGCTAATCCTACGTTAAGACGAAGTAATCGAATTCGCACAATATATTCTTCATTGGCTATTGAGCAAAACACATTGAGTTTAGAACAGGTGACAGCAGTTCTTAATGGCAAACATATTATTGCACCACTCAAGGATATAGCAGAAGTTAAAAACGCATACGATATTTATGAGATGATGGATACTCTGAATCCATACTCAGTTGATGACTTGTTAAATGCACACGGTGTTATGACCAGGGATTTAGTTGAAGAGTCAGGGAGCTTTCGTTCAGGTCCTGTAGGCGTTGTAGATAAAGATGGAAATATTTTGCATATGGGCACACTTCCTGATTATGTCCCCACACTTGTATATGAACTTATGGATTGGGCAAAAAATAGTGATGTTCATATGTTAATCAAAAGCTGTGTCTTTCATTATGAATTTGAACTAATACACCCATTTGCTGATGGCAACGGCAGAATAGGTCGTTTGTGGCACACACTTCTATTAACTCAATGGAAGTCTATGTTTGCTTGGTTGCCTATAGAATCAATTATTCACGACCGTCAGGATGAATATTACAAGGCTATCAATCAATCAAATTATGAAGGTGAATCAACAGCATTTATTATATTTATGTTGGATGCTATTAAAGAAGCATTAATGGAAGCAGTAGAAACTACAGCATTAACTGAAAAGATGTCGGATGCAGAATTGCGTTGGTATAAAATTGAACACTTTCTTCAAAAAAATGAATATATTACTAATTCAGATGTAAGACAAATGTTTCAGGTATCTTCTGCGACTGCAAATCGTATTCTCGCAAAACTAACTGACGAAGGAGTTATTCAAAAGGTGCGAATTGGCAAATCATGGGGATATGTGCTTGAATGACGGTTATCGGATTCCCCACTTCGCTAACTGCCCTACAGGCAGGTATTAAAGACTAAGGGGAAAACACAGGTTTAACCTAATAAAATTATCCGTCCGAGAATGGGTGATGTTCTTAGCGGAGAATTTATGCTTTGAGCAAAGTGCAAGCATCGCATTTGACTAGTCAAACGCAAATATGGGCTAAGCCCAAACCCTTATAACGACAGAAAGAGATAACAAATCGGTTCGTAGCCGAAATGTTATCTCTTTTTCTGTTGGTTTAATGAAATCGTTGCGCGGCAACGATGAAATCTTCACTTCGTTCAGATGAAATCCAAGGACAAGTCCTCGGATGAAATCAAATCCGACTAAATACAACCCTGCGAAGCAGGATTTCATCGCAAACGCGATTTCATCCACCAGAGGTGGATTTCACCCGTCGAAGACGGATTTGACTGCGTGTTCTCCGTTAAGGATAACACGCTAAATCGGACGGAATTTTTTATTGTAAAACATATTGTGATGTGGTATAATTATATTATTGAATAATGAATTGAGGTGAGGTTATGCTTGATAATAAACTGGGAATTGCATCTTCGGTTGAACTTGCACGTGAAGAGGAGCGAATCAGCAAGAAAAAGGCGTTGGAATTATTTGAAAATGGTACTCTTGACAGTTTAGATGCAGGTAAATTCTCTTCTCTTAAGGCTATTCATAAAGCTCTTTTTGAAGATATCTATGATTTTGCAGGTGAAATCCGTACAGTGAATATTGCAAAAGGTGGTTTCCGTTTTGCTCCACTTATGTATCTTGAAGCAGCCCTCGAAAACATCGATAAAATGCCCCAATCAACCTTTGATGAAATAATTGAGAAATATGTTGAAATGAATATTGCCCATCCATTCAGAGAGGGTAATGGCAGAGCAACTCGCATCTGGCTTGATTGTGTTCTGAAGAAAGAGATCGGTAAGGTCGTGGATTGGAGTCTTGTTGATAAGGAAGATTACCTTCTTGCGATGGAACGCAGTCCTGTTAGAGATATTGAGATTAAGCATATTCTTAAATTTGCCTTAACAGATAAAATAAACGACAGAGAAATGTTTATGAAAGGTATCGACCATAGTTATTATTATGAAGACTATACTACTTTCAAAACAGACGAACTTTGATTTTCCCCACTTCGCTAACTGCACCACAGGCAGCTATCAAGGACTAATTCCTAATAAAACAACAAAATCTGTTACCCGAAAGGGTAGCAGATTTTTTGTTTTGCTATATAAATCTTACAGGATTTGCGATGTTTCCTGTTGGGAAGCGATATGTGTTTTACACGCGATATGTTTTGCTTAGGGTGAAAGGAATTATCCGAACCGTGTTTTATACAGGCGGATTTCCGTTCATCCTGTGTTAAAATACTCGCCAATCCAATAAACAACAATACTTGTTTGGATAGTTGCTTGATTATATAGAGTTGATATGATAAAATACGGATAAAAATGAAATGTATATTTGAGGAGAATGCTGATGAAGTATATACTAATTTCTAAAGATAAAAACCAATATATTGCTAATTTGCATTGTCATACAACCCTTTCAGATGGCAGGAAAACACCTGAAGAAATTCGTGATGCATATAAAGAACAAGGGTATAGCATAGTTGCATTTTCGGACCACGATAATTATTTTGACCACAGTGATTTTTGTACGGATGATTTTGTTGCTATTAATTCCTTTGAGGCAGATATCAGCGACAACGTTGTCAGTAGCAGTCAGTTCCGTCGATGCTATCACCTCAATGCATTCAATATAAATGGTGACAAAGAGGTTAATCTTCCTGCTACACCTGACTATAGGAATATGAAAGCAGTAAATGAATATATACAAAAACTTAAAAAATTAGGCTTTATAGTTGCGTATAATCATCCTTACTGGTCAATGCAGTGCCTTGACGATTACCGTGATTTAGAAGGTTGCAGTATTGTTGAAATATATAACAATTCTGTATTTGTTGAGGGCGGAGATGACGGACAAGAGCAGGTTTATGATGAAATGCTCCGTAGCGGAAAGCGACTGTTTTGTACTATGGCAGACGATAATCATAATGAATTTCCTTTTGGCGATGTTCGTTGCGATAGCTTTGGAGGAAAAACAGTTTTTCTCTGTGACTCTCTCAGCTATGAATCTGTTATATCTGCCATGCAGAGTGGGTCATTTTATTGTACTCGTGAGCCAAGAATTTTTGAACTGACTTTAGAGAACGGCAGAGTTCACGTTGAATGTTCGCAGGCTCAACGTATAGCACTCTCAACAGCAGGCAGACGCTCAAAGGCTTTACATGCCCCTGCGGGTGAATACGTAACTCAAGCAGATTTTCAACTGGAGGATGAGGACGTATACTTCCGAATTGAAGTGATAGGTCCTTCAGGAAAAAAGGCAAACACTAACGCATATTTTGTTGAAGATTATAAATGATTAAAAGTCAGGTAGGGGATAACGCAATCCCCGGCTTTGACAACGGTAAAATATTGTATTTACTTACAGATTTTATGTATAATATTGGTTGAAAGGGTGTGTTTATATGAAAACGGCCGAAAAAACGCTTTTAAAAGAGAAAAAGGAAATTACAAAGCTTTCTAAAATGCAAAACCGTAGCTCAGGCAGTAAGTATTTTTTAGTACTTCTTATGCTTATTGCGGTTGTAAATATTCTTGACGAGGTTACAAGTAATCTTACTGTAACAGTGCAGTCATCGTTTGTAACCGAGTTTTTTGTAAATAATCCCTTTATGGGTAAATTCTATACCTATGAAGAGGGTCTTGCTTTTCATTCGGGTATAGGTGTTTTTACATACGTTTTAGGTATTTTTACACCGTTCTATAAAGCCCTTGCTGATAAACTGGGTAGGAAACCTCTTTTTGTTATGTCTACCTTGGGTATGGCAATTGGTCTTCTCGTGATACACCTTTCAACAAGCTATATTATGTTTCTTGTAGGCTTTGCTATAATCAGCTTCTTTATGGGTCACGATATACAGATTATTTATATTCTTGAAGAAGCACCCCATAAGCACAGAGCAAAGATATATAGCTTTCTTAAAAGTTTTGGCATTTTAGGTGTTATACTTATTCCTACTCTTCGTGATATTCTTATGGGTGAGGATAGCTCAAAGTGGCGTGAAATTTTCCTTGTGCCTGCCCTTATTGGTTTCTGTGCGGTTGTGCTTGTATTGCTATTTGCAAAGGATACAAAGGTTTTTATTAACGAAAGGCTTTCATATCTTTCTAGACCTATTGAAGAGCGTGAGGCAGAGAAAGCTCTTAAAAAACAGAAAAAAGAAGCTCAAAGAAATCAGTCGGGCGTATTTAACGGCGTTAAGTATATTTTTTCTACAAAAGATACTAAAATGCTCATAATATCTCACATCATTTTTGATGCGGCTATGCCTGCTATTGCTTTATATTTTGAGTCATCAATGCACCGTGCGGGAATGAGCACGGGAAGTATTACAAAAGCATTATTTATGGTGCCTGTAATATATGCTTCGATAACCTTTCTTTCAGGCTTCATTGCCGATAAATTAGGAAGAAAAGTAACCGTAACGCTTTTTTCTGCTACTTGCGTAGTGGGTTATGCTCTTTTCGTTGCAGGAATTCTTAACGGTTGGAACCCTTATCTAATAGGCTCCCTTGCAGGTCTTTATCAAGGCTCATATTGGATAGGTAGAGATTATATGAACGTAATGATGACGGAAAAAGTGCCTACGGATATACGTGCTTCAGTTGTAGGTGCTGAAGGTCTTCTTGTTATAATTGGCCTTGCGGTAGGCTACGGTGTTACTATTTTAGGTATGCTTAAGCTTCCGATTTGGTGGGCTTGCCTTGTAGTAGCGTTACCCGCAGTTTCAGTGGCGGCAATTATGTTTGCGTTAAAGGTTAAAGAAACAAAAGGTGCAAACCTTGATGAAATAGAATAAGAAAAATAGAAATTTTACTAAATTGTAGATTTATTCTTCGTTGATTTGTGGTATAATTCTTGTGAATTGAATTAGAAAGAAGGGGTAAAATGGTGGAATTATTTGATTCATTTTTACAGTTTGACCTTAATGTTTTTCAATGGATTCAGAGCATTCACAATGAATTTCTTAATGCTTTGATGGTGGGTATTACAACCCTTGGAAACGGCGGAGCAGTTTTTATCGTTATCGGCTTAGCGCTTTTATGCACTAAAAAATATCGTAAGGCGGGGCTTTCAGTTATTGTGGCTCTTCTCGTTATGCTTATTTGCAACGACCTTTTCCTTAAAGAGTTTTTCGCAAGACCGAGACCCTTTAACCTTTTTGAAACGAATCCCGAAAAATATGCTTTCTGGGGTGCGGAATACGTTTACCCGAATCTTGTAAGCAAGCCCACAAGCTTTTCTTTCCCATCGGGTCACACCGCATCAGCATTTGCGGCGGCTATTGCATTGCTTTGGAATAACAGAAAATTCGGTATCCCTGTAACAGTTTTTGCGGCTTTAATGGGCTTTTCACGAATTTACGTTGAGGTGCATTATTGCACCGACGTAATGTTTGGCGTTTTAACGGGTACTATATGTGCATTTATTGCCGTATTAATTGTAAAATTCCTTTTCCCCGTTGTTGATAAAGGTATAAATAAGATTTCAGAAAAAACAAAAAAGAAAAATTAATGATAAAATCCCCGCTGATAATTCGGTGGGGATTTTGTAATTGTTAGAAAATTTTTTGGGTGGTATTACTAGGTTATGGAAAATGAAGCTTTAGTAAAATTTCAAGGCAAAAACTGTTGTATTTAATTGATTAGATGATATAATACGATTAAATTTTTATTCTATATACTTTCTCGTGGTGATGAAAATGAAAAAGACTTATGTTACATCTATGCCTGACCATATCGGAGCTTTTTTAAAAGCCAGCAAGTGCTTTTCTGTGTTAGGGGTTAATATTACACGTGTAAGTTATAATAAGGCAGTTGATACTCATACGTTGTTTATTGATGCAGAAGGAACGGAGAAACAACTGAAAAAGGCCGATTTTGAACTTGAAAAAATCGGTTATTTAAGAAACGACAGTGATGATAAAACAAGCATTGTTTTATTAGAGTTTTGTTTGAAAGATGTCCCCGGAAGTGTTACAGATGTTCTTGAACTGATAAATGAATTTAATTTTAATATTTCTTATATAAGTTCTCAGGAAAACGGAACTGATTACCAGTATTTTAAAATGGGGTTATATGTTGATGATTATGATAAAATATCTCGTTTCTTGACTAAAGCAGAAAAACTGTGTAAAGTGAGAGTAATCGATTATAATAGTTCCAAAAATGTATACGATAACAGTATTTTTTATAATACTTATGTTTTGGGTTTATCACAGATGATGGGCTTGACTGATTGCGAAAATCAAGAACTTTTAATTAACGTTAATCTCGCTATGCAAACATTGGATGAGAAAGGGTTATCACCGTATAGAACGTTTGACAGTATAAGTAAGTTTGCAGAACTGTTAAGTTTATCCAAAGGGGTTAATTTTTCACCACGCATAAGCACTCATAAAATTTCAGAAAAAACTGAAATAGTTTTAATTGAACCTCCTTGTGGCAGTAATACGATAATTATTAAGAGTAACGATGACTATTTGTTTGTGGATAGCGGATATGCCTGTTATCAAAAAGAAATGATTGCTTTGTTTGAAAAACTTATTCCTGAATTCAAAAAAGTAAAAAAAAGAATACTTGTTACGCATGCCGACGTAGATCATTGCGGACTTTTGCCACTGTTTGATGAAGTTATTGCAAGTGAAAAAACGGCTGTATGTTTGGAAAAACTGTATAATGGCTTGAACGGATACCGTGAAGAAAACCCCTTACATAAACCGTATATTAACATATGTAAAATTCTTACCGAGTACCAGCCGGTAAATCCACAAAAAATAGTAAAATTATGGAAAAGCAAGGATTCTTATGAAAAAGCTTTGACTCAGGTTGGTTTTTTGAATTTTGGTGAATTGAATTTTGAAGTGTATGAAGGAAAAGGCGGACATCTACCGGGAGAGATAGTTTTAATAGATTATTCAAATCATATTGCTATTACAGGTGACATTTACATAAATACTCACGGGCTTACTTTAGAACAAGCAAAATATAATCAATATGCACCAATATTAATGACTTCAGTCGATACAGATTCTAAATTATGCTTAGAGGAACGAAATGCAATTTTACAACGCTTGGGTGTTGGTAAATGGCAGATTTTTGGAGCCCACGGATTTAAAAAGGATTATTCTGTTAATTTATGACACGTTTTAAGTTACTGATTTTTTGTGAAAAGCAGTAATATCACGCTTTTCTCCGGTATTTTAAAATAAATAAGTAATATGCTAAATCCCTTTTCCAAAGCTCAAATAATATTTGTAAAACGATTTGTCCGACATGAAATCAAAAACTGAAACAGTTTTCATATCATAGTTTTTTTAGTAAATGTCGTTATTCACAATTCTTTTTTTCTTTCGCAGTATGTGGTATAATGTGATTGTTTGAAAGCTTTTACAAAAATCGAGATTCTTTTTATATATACTGCTAATATTTTCAAACAGTTTGCAAAATCGGTGATTAATATGAAAGAAACCATTATACAATTTGGTGAAGGTAATTTCTTAAGAGGTTTTTTTGATTACTTTCTCCACGTTATGAATAAAAACGGGCTTTATGACGGTAAAGCAGTTGTTATTCAGCCTCGGGAGGGCGGCAAATGCGGTCTTTTAAACGAGCAAAATTGTAAATACAATCTTTATTTACGAGGAATTGATAATGGTGAAATTAAAAAAGAGCATCACTTTATAGAGTCAATTTCAAGAGGCATTGACCCGTATAAACGCTTTGATGAATATATGTTCCTTGCAGAAAATCCCGATTTGAAATTTGTTGTTTCAAATACAACCGAGGCGGGCATCGCTTTTGATGAGAACTGTAAATTTGAAGATAAGCCTTGTAAATCCTTTCCCGGAAAGCTTACACAGCTTCTTTATAAAAGATATAAAAACGGTCTTTCGGGATTTATCTTTTTACCTTGCGAGCTAATAGATAATAACGGCGATGAGCTGAAAAAATGTATTTTAAAATATACGGAAGCTTGGGATTTAGAGGATGGTTTTGTTACTTGGATAAATAACGAAAACACCTTTTTAAATACTCTTGTAGACAGAATTGTGACAGGCTACCCTGATGATGAAACCGCCAAGCTTCATAAAGAGGATAGATTTCTTGATACTGCAGAAATTTTTCAACTTTGGGTTATTGAGGGCGACTTTGAGAACGAACTGCCTCTTAAAAAAGCTGGCTTTAACGTTATCTGGACGGACGATGTAAAGCCATACAAAAAAATCAAGGTAAGGATTTTAAACGGTGCTCATACTTCGCTTGTTGCAGGCGCAATTCTTTCAGGGCTTGAAACAGTAGGTCAGGCTATGGGTGATGAAACTGCTTTCGCATTTTTAAACAAAGTGATGAAAGAAGAAATTCTTTCTACAATCGGTGAAAATGAAGATAGCATCGCATTTGCAAACAGCGTATTCGACCGTTTTAAAAATCCCTTTATTCATCATAAATGGAGAGCAATTGCTCTTAATTCGGTTAGTAAATTTTCTGTAAGAGTTTTGCCTACAATTCTTGAATACAAAGAGAAAAATAACAGACTTCCAAAATGCCTTACAATGTCATTAGCTTTTTTGATTTATTTTTATAAAAATGATAGTCCTGAGGATGCTCAAAGCGTTGTTGAAATAATGAAGAATGACAGCATTGAGGATATTCTGAAAAACGAAGCCTTATGGGGCGAAAACCTTTCAGCTTTGACAGAATTAGTGACAGAATATTATAATAAAATTGACACCGTTGGTGCAAAGGATGCAATGAAATGGATACTGTCAGAATAAACGAAAAGGATAACGTTTGCGTTGATTTAAATACGGGTCATAAAATCGCCTTATCTAACATTAAAAAGGGAGAAGACGTTATAAAATACGGCTACCCCATAGGCTATGCAACGGAAAATATAAGTGAGGGTGAAAGCGTTCATTCTCACAATATGAAAACAAAATTAGGTGATATTCTTTCTTATGAATACAAGCCGAATTTTAAATCTTTACAAGAAAAAGAGCCCTTTTACATAAACGCTTTTACACGTAAAAATGGTGATATTGGTATAAGAAACGATATATGGATAATCCCCACCGTTGGTTGCGTTAACAGTATCGGCAAGCAGTTAAGCGAAAAAACGGGAGCGATTTATTTTTCACATCCTTATGGCTGTAGTCAGCTTGGGGACGATATGAAAATAACTCAGCTTGTTTTAAAGGGTCTTATAAATCACTCTAACAAAGGCGGCGTGCTTGTTTTAGGGTTAGGGTGCGAAAACAATAATATCCTTGAAATGAAAAAGGTTTTAGGGGAATGGGACGATAAAAGAGTTAAGTTTCTTTCTGTCCAGGATTGTGAGGACGAAATCTCAGAGGGGCTTCGTCTTATAGAGAAATTAAAAGAGGTTGCTTCAAGGGATGAACGAAGTCCCGTACCCGTGTCAAAGCTTAAAATCGGGCTTAAATGCGGTGGGTCCGACGGTTTTTCAGGCATTACCGCTAATGCGGTAGTGGGTAAAGTAACAGACGAAATCTGTTCAATGGGCGGTAGTGCGGTGCTTACCGAGGTACCCGAAATGTTTGGTGCTGAAGCAGTGCTTTTTGAAAGATGTATAAATGAAGATATATTCAATAAAAGCGTAAAGCTTATAAATGATTTTAAAAAGTATTTTAAAGATCACGGACAGCCTGTTTCTGAAAATCCTTCACCCGGCAATAAAGAGGGCGGAATAACAACTCTTGAAGAAAAATCCTTGGGGTGCGTTCAAAAGGGCGGAAGAGCCCCTGTTGTTGACGTGCTTGATTACGGTGACAGTGTAAGAAAATCGGGCTTGAGCTTACTTAACGGCCCCGGCAACGATATTGTTTCGATTACAAATCTTTCTGCTGTTGGTTGTCATCTTGTGCTTTTTACTACGGGGAGAGGCACCCCTTTAGGCGGTGCGGTACCGACAGTTAAAATTGCATCTAACAACGTAATTGCACAGAAAAAGCCCCATTGGATAGATTTTTCTGCTTACGGTGTTGATAACAGCGAAAAATCCAAAGAGTTATTAGCTTTAATTAAAAAGATTTGTGACGGTGAGCCTACAAAAAATGAAATTTACGGCAACCGTGAAATTGCCATTTTTAAAGACGGAGTAACGTTATGAATTCAAAAATTTTAATTTAAGATAGAATTATAAACTATAGAAGATTAATATTATTGGGGTGCTTTTATGAACGGTTTAACAAGAAGAGAAAGACTTATAGAAGACGAAAACATTATCAAGATGATTCTTGAAAAAGCAAAGGTGCTTCATCTTGGACTTGTAGACGGTGACGAGCCTTACGTTGTGCCGATGAATTACGGTCATATTTTTGAAAACGGGAAGCTCACTTTGTGGCTTCACGGTGCAAAAACAGGAAGAAAGCTTAACGTTATGAGGAAAAATCCTAAAGTTTTTATTTCAATGGAATGTGACATCATACCTTTTGAGGGCGACGTTGCTTGTAAGTACGGTATAAGCTACTATTCGCTTATGGCAAAGGGTACGGCGGTAATCGTTGAAGACGTTGAAGAGAAAAAGCAGGCTCTTTCAGCACTTATGAAAACCCAGACTAAAAAGGATTTTGAATTTAACGACAAATTAACAGAGGTTGTAAGTATAATTCGTATTGAAGTTAGTGAATATACTGCAAAATTCAGACCTGCACCTCACAAACAATAACGTTCATAAACATATTTAGTTTAAAAGGAGAAAGCAACAATGCAAAAAAATGCCTTAATTGATAAAGCAAAAAAAATACGGTTTTTAAATTCAAATACATTAAGGTTGGTTGCGGTTTTACTTATGATAAGCGATCATGTCTGGGCTACAGCTATGAGCTTCGGCAACTGGATGACTTATATTGGTAGAATGGCTTTTCCCATATTCGCTTTTCAGATTGCAGAAGGCTTTGTACATACAAAAAGCTTTAAGAAATACGCGTTGAGGCTTTTAGGCTTTGCGTTAATATCTGAAATTCCCTTCAATTTGTTTTATAGCAGCCGATGGTTTAACCCCTATCATCAAAACGTGATGTTTACTCTTTTGTTAGGGTTGCTTGCGATTTACGTTATAGATAATCTAAAAAAAGATTTTTCTCCAAAGAATATCGCAAAATCTCTTTTATGGTTAGCTCTTATAGCTGTAGGCGGCACGTTAGGCTTTGTTGATTACGGCTTTTTAGGAGTTCTTACCGTTGTTATGTTCTATCTGTGCAGGGGCTACCGTTTTACACCGATTTTACAGCTTATAGGAATGATTTTAATAAACATCGTATTCTTCGAGGGTCAGGTATTTATCTTTGATGTTTTCGGCAAGACGGTTGAAATTCCCTCTCAGGGCTTTGCAGTATTCTCATTAATTCCTATATGGCTTTATAACGGCAAAAAAGGTAAATCAAGTAAAGTTTTGCAATACGGCTTCTACGCCTTTTACCCCGTGCATATGTTAATATTATATTTAATAAAATATTTTGCATAAGTAGGTTGGGCGTATTAAATAAAGCACTTCTGTTTAAAAAGGCAGGAAGTGCTTTATTTATTGTTTTAGGACGGTTTTTGTGGTTTTTTACAAAAGATTAATAAAAAAGTTGTGCAATGCTTTTATTGTTAAGCTTTTGTTAATATGGTATTATTTATCTATATGGAATATTAACTAGGGGGTTAATATATGAAAATGAAAAAATTTATAAGCATTTTAATTGTTGCAGCAATGCTCTTTTCTGTTGCGGTTGTACCCGCTTCAGCCATAGACGGCACGGCAGCAGGCTCAACAACCGGCTCAACTGTTACGGATTTATCTTACGTAGCAGATTATGACAAGGATACACCTATTATTATTGTTCACGGTATGAGTCAAAATGATACTTATCTTCTTAATCCCGACGGTACAAGAATGACAGACAGCAACGGTGATTATATCACCGGTTGGCCTCTTGAAATTGACATTATGGGTCTTTTAAAGGAAGCTTTAGGTCCGCTTTTAATGTCTGTTGTTAAGGGCAAGGATATGGGTCTTACAGATGCAATGCGAAAGGGTGCATACGAGGGCTTATATGCAATTCATAAGGATAACGAGGGTAATTATCTTACTCCCGTTGAAGTGCCCTGCTATGAATGTCCTATGAGTGAAATGACTGACGATATTAAAGAATATTACTATAACATTCTTCCTCTTCAGGGCTTAGCTGAAATTGTTGGTGAAGAAAGCATTTATTATTTCGGTTACGACTCTTTCGGTGATGTTATCTGGGAAACAGAAAAGCTTCACCACTATATTCACGACGTAGTTTTACCTCAAACAGGTGCTGAGCAGGTTAGACTTTGCCATATTTCTCTTGGCGGAACTATTGCGGTAAACTACCTTGAAACTTATCCCGAGGATTATGAACTCATTAAGAGAGTAGTTTTCGTTATTCCCGCTATTGACGGTTCTGATATTATCGGTGATATTCTTACAAACAACCTTAGTATTATCCACGATGACGAAATGCTTTACGGAAAATTCCTTCCCTCTCTTTTAGGTGAAGGCTTCTTAGCATATTTCCTCAACATTGTTTTACGAATTCTACCAAGTGACGTACTAAAGAGTGCGTTAGGCGGTCTGGCAGAGGGTGTTGTTGAAGCCGGTGTCAGAACAACTACAATTATATGGGCTCTTTGTCCTACGGATTATTATGAAGAGGCAAGAGCAAAATGGCTTGAGGGCGACGAATA
Source organism: Acutalibacteraceae bacterium (assembly GCA_045605825.1). Taxonomy (GTDB): domain Bacteria; phylum Bacillota; class Clostridia; order Oscillospirales; family Acutalibacteraceae; genus DTU089. Next base: position 25,778 of record JAZUQS010000026.1, on the reverse strand, counting down.
TAAGGTAGTTAGAGATAAGGTTGATTACTTTATGAATGCAAGAGCAAACTTTGAGGATAACCTCTTTGCTCTTATGGATACAGGCACAAAGGTATTTGATATTTGTTGCTACGGTGGCGGAATGTTCCCGCTTTGCCGTGATTACAACAAGACAAACGGTGACGGTATCGTTCATGCAACTTCTGCTTCAATGTGGGCAACCTTTGCCGACGTTGGCAAAACTCTTGGTGACGATTACGTTGCAGCAGGCACGTATTGTAACAACCCTGCCCACGACCATATTTCACCTGATAACACAGTTGACCCCACAACAGGTCTTCTTCCTTGTACAACTTGGTATATTAAAAACCAAGACCATGAGAAGCTTCCTCATAACGATGTTGCTCTTAAGTTAGCGTTTGACATTATGACTGATGATAAAATTGTTGACGTTTATTCAAGACCTGACGTTTATCCTCAGTATAACGAAGGCAGACTTACAAATACTGTCAAGCTTTACTTCAAGGCTTGGGAAGAGGCGGATAAATCAGGCTATTCACCTGAACAGATCGCTTACGTTGAAGAAAAAATTGCAAACGTAGAAGCTCAGCTTCAAGAAACAATAGTTGATACTGCGAAATGGAAAGAAGCAGAGGGTGAGCTTAGATTAGCACTCGTTAGCGTAGGCGTAATTGAGGACACAAGCCCCACTGCCTTTGATAGAACTGCAACTTCAGTTATGCAGAATATAAATAACGGAATTAATTTCCTTTATATGTTTACAAGTGCAAAATAATTTTTGATATTGAGGAGTGATTTCTGTGAGTGCAGAAACTCAAAGAACATACGTACCGTTTAAAGATTGGAAAGAAAAATCTAAACAGACGGAATATACAGATTATACACAGCTTCTTTCTCCCGATGGAAAGCTTCTTGCAAAGGGCTGGGCAAGGCACAATGTTTTTGACTATAATAGGGATTTTGTAAAGCCTGGTAGCATAATGAGTAAAAAAGAATGGGACTTTTATCAGGTTTCAGACGGCAAATATATGGTGCAGTTAAGCTTTGCTAATATTTCAATTGGCGGTTATATTGCTGCAAAGCTTATAGATCTTGAAAATTGCAAGGTTATTGCAGATGCTACACAGCTTTTTATAGGCGGAAAAGATAAACACGTACCGCCACCAAAGGGCGACGTGCCAAACCGTTATAAAGACGTAATCGGTAAAGCAGAGTTTGACTTTGATACAAAAGAAGAGTCAAGACGTCTTTGGTTTAAAATGCCACTAAAGGGTAAAATGGTTGAATGTGAATTTGAGATGGATATTATGCCCGGTCTTGAAAATATCACAACTGTTCTTCCTTTCCCCAACGATGATACGAAGTATTTTATGACTACAAAACAAAACTGTATGCCTTGTAAGGGTTATTATAAATACGGCGATGACGTTTATGAGTTTTCAAAGGATACTGCTTTCTGTGCTCTTGACTGGGGTCGAGTAAATACACCTCATAAAATGGTATGGTATTGGGGTAACGGCTCTACCTATCTTGTTGATGAAAACGGCGAAAAGCATCTTTTCGGCTTTGAAATCACTTGGGCAATAGGTGATGAGAGCAATGCAACGGAAACCTGCCTTTTCTATGACGGTAAAGCTCATAAATTTGGTGCAGTAGACGTTGAAACCTTCCCCAAGCCCGATAAATTTATGGAGCCTTGGAAATTTGTTTCCGAGGACGGTAGATTTAATCTTACAATGACTCCTACCTTTGACCACCATTCAGATATGAACGTGGGTGTTGCAAGAATGCATACTCATCAGGTGCACGGCCTTTGGAACGGGGACGTTATTCTCGACGATGGTAAAAAGCTTGAAATCAAAGATATGTATGCTTTCTGCGAATATGTAGAAAATAAATGGTAAGATAAAGAACGGAATTACAACGGAGGATTCAAATGAATTATATTATTTTTGGCGGTTCAGGGTTTATCGGTACTCATTTAATACATTTGCTTAAAGAAGAGTGTGTTAAAGAGGACGATAAGATTTATGACCTTGATATAGTAATGCCCGGCGAAGAGGGCGTTGTTCCCGGAATAGTAGAGAAGAATGAGGGCGTAGAGTATATAAGGCTTGACGTAAGAAAGCCTATAGAATTTGATTTTACCCCTACGGTTGATGATGTTATCTTTAACTTAGCAGCAGTTCACAGAACACCGGGTCACCCTGATTACGAGTATTTTGAAACTAATATTCGCGGTGCCGAAAATATTGTTGATTTTGCAGTAAAGCATAATATAAAAAAGATTTTATTCACAAGCTCAATTGCTCCTTACGGTCCTTCTGAAGAATTGAAGAAAGAAGACACCCTACCAACACCTAATTCACCTTACGGTATAAGTAAGCTTGTAGCTGAAAAAATCCATGAAAAATGGGTTGTACAGGAAAACGGACGAGAGCTTACAATTGTTCGTCCGGGTATTGTTTACGGTAAGGGTGAGCATGGTAATATGACCCGTCTTTATTGGGGTCAAAGAAAAAGATACTTTTTCTATACCGGCAGAAAAGATACGGTTAAAGCTTGTATTTATGTAAAAGAGCTTGTAAGATTTTTTAAATATCGTATGATTGATAATAACTTCGAGGGCTGCGATATTTTCAACTGTACCTTTGAACCTGCTTTTACAATTGAAGAAATATGCCAGACAATTCAAAAAGCAACCGGTATGAAAAGATACGTGCCGTTAGTACCTGCCTGGATTCTTATGACGGCTGCAAGAATTCTCGGCCCTATAGGCGGTAAAAAATTAGGTCTTCATCCTGATAGAGTTAAGAAGCTTATGGTTTCTACTAATATTTGCGGTAAAAAGCTTGCTGATAGCGGTTACAAGTTCCATTATGAATTTGAAGATACTTTTAAAGATTGGTTTGCTGACTGTAATGAGGAAGGCTTAAATTAAATAAAACAAAGCGGAAAATTCTTAAAAGAATTTTCCGCTTTTTTCTTTTTTATTTGAACTTTTTAATTATAAAATCTCATCTGCAATATTAAGAGCTGAAAGAATAACCTTGTCCATATCATAGTAGCAATATTGACCGAGTCTTCCGCAGAAAAGAACTTTACCTTCTTTATCTGCAAGCTCTTTATATTTTTTGTAAAGCTCACTGTTTCTTTCGTTGTTAACTGTATAGTAAGGTTCTTTTTCTTTATTCCAAGAGTCAGGATACTCTCTTGTAACAATTGTTTTTGTTGCTGCTGCACCCTCAGCCTCTTTACCGAGGGTTTTGCCGAATTCGAAATGCTTATGCTCAATGATTCTTGTATAAGGAATTTCGTATTCGGTGTAGTTAACAACTGCGTTACCTTGGTAGTTATCAACAGGGTAGGTTTCTGTTTCAAACCTTAAGCTACGGTATTCAAGCTCACCGTAGCAGTAATCGTAATATTTATCAATAGGACCTGTAAAGATTATTTTATCTGCAATGCTATCAAGCTCTTCTTTGTTATCAAAATAATCACAGTTAAGCTTAACTTCTGTTCCCTCAAGCATATTTTCAACCATTTTTGTATATCCGCCCATAGGGATACCCTGATATAAATCGTTAAAATAGTTATTATCGTAAACGAATCTAACGGGAAGACGTTTAATAATAAAGCTGGGAAGCTCAGTTGCTTTTTTACCCCACTGTTTTTCAGTATAGCCCTTTACAAGCTTTTCGTAAATTGTTTTACCTACAAGGCTTATTGCTTGCTCCTCAAGGTTTTTGGGTTCTGTAATCCCTGCTTCTTTTTTTTCTTCCTCAATTTTAGCAAGAGCTTCAGCGGGAGTAGTAACACCCCATAATTTGTTAAAGGTGTTCATATTAAAGGGCATATTGTAAAGCTCGCCCTTGTAAAGAGCAACAGGGGAGTTTGTGTATCTGTTGAATTCAGCAAACTGATTTACGTAATCCCAAACTCTTTTTTCGCTTGTGTGGAAAATATGAGCGCCGTAAATATGAACGTTAATACCGTCAACGTTTTCAGTATAAATGTTACCTGCAATGTGAGGCCGTTTATCAATAACAAGACATTTCTTGCCTTTCTTTTTTGCTTCGTTTGCAAAAACGGCTCCGAAAAGACCTGCACCGACAATTAAATAATCATACTTCTGCATTTTTATCCCTCAATCCTTTTATAAATCCTTTTATTAAATCGTCTTTTAAAACAAAAAGCATAACAAAATAAACAGTTCCGCCTATCATTAAATCTATAGCAATTCTGATGAAAGGCATTACCGAGGTGAGTAAGAACGTATTTGCAAGGAAAATACAACCTGTCATTACTAAAGCTGAAATTAAATATTTTGCACTTGAAAAGATGATTTTTATAATTGAAAAATCTTTTCTGATGAAAACAAACTGAAGCGCTGTAACTATTAATTCAGCACAAATGGTAGCAAAAGCCGCACCTGCTGATTTAAAGTGTGGAATAAGTATAAAGTTTAAAACTAAATTTGTTGCGGCACCTGCAGAAACCGATATTGTATATTGTGTTTGTCTGAGAGTCGGTAAAAGATATTGAACACCACTTACAGTACTCATTCCAATAAAAAGAACGATAGGTGATATAATATACAATACTGTTATAGAAGCCTCGTAGCCATCACCGAGGAACAAAGGTATCAAGTCCTTTGCAACGGAGGCTATACCAAGCATCATAGGGAATGCTAATAAATAGATGAATCTAAAAGATTTATAAATATCTTCCTTGATTTCATCCATAAGCTTGTTTGCAAATTTATGAGCTATATTAGGCATCATAACTGTTCCTAAAGAGGTAACTACAGTAAGAATTATTATAACAATTTTGTGGGATTGCTCGTAGTAGCCGACCTCTGATTTGTCAGAAAGTAAGGCGCCCAGCATGACCTTGTCAAGCACAGTATAAATCTGAATTGCAATTTGAGGAACAAATAAAGCTAAAGCAGGACGTATATGCCTGAATACGTTGAATTCATTCGGATCAGGTTTAGCAATGAATTTAGGTAACCAAAGCCATAATGACAAGTTTCCTAAAAGAGTTGATAAAGCATAAATTAAAAGATAGGTTCCAATATCATTTTCTGTTTTAACAAAAATAAACGTACAAGCGATACTTAAAAGCTTTACTACAAAATTTCTTTTAACTATCATCTTAAATTCTTCCATACCTTGAAAGAAATAAGAAATATCTAAAATATTAGCAACAATATATAGAAGAAGGATTCTGTAATATCTTGAGTATTCACCTTTAAAAGCAAAAAGCCATACAAAAAGACCGATTGCTATTGCCAACGTAAAGCCCTTAAGTAAAAGCGTTTCAAAAAGCACACGTGTTCTTCTTTTGGGTTTAGTTTGAAGAAAGGCAATTTGACGTTGACCGTAAAGAGAAATACCTAAAGAGCCAAACAAAACGAAATAAGTAACAATTGATATTGTATAGCTGTAAACACCAATACCGTCCGCTCCAAGAATTCTTGAAACGTACGGTGTTGTGATTAAGGGGAATATTAAGTTTATGATTTGATATGCAAGATTATATATATAGTTTGCAGTTAGTTTTTTTCCCATAGATAATACCTTTAAAAGCTTTTACCGTATTTCTTGCCGGTAAATTTAGCAATAATAAAAGAGAAACCCTTTTTAAACCAATTGATTGGCTCCATATCCATAATACCAACCTCTTTATAGGGGTATTTTTTTGTATAAAGCCAAACGTCAAACAATAATTCAGAGATTCTTCCCGGATATCTTGCATGGAAGGCATCGTACTTTTTGGGGTCAACTTTTTGCTCAAGCTCGAAAAGAATATCAAAAAGCCAAGTACAGTATTCGTCAAGAAGCTCTTTTTTCATAATAGCCATATTAAACATATGGCCTGCAGTTCTTGTTTTTAATTTTTCAAATTCGGGGTAATATTCGGGATATCTTTCCTTAATTATCTTTTCAGTTTCTATAAGCTCCTCTTCAAAATGGGTATGCTTGTAATGGTCGTAAAGATTTTCTATATAATAATTTCTGTTTTTAGTAAGAATTATATCAGCACTGTCTAATAATTCAGAGGCTTCTTTTTTAGTAAGCACGCTTTCGAAAAGGTTGTCTTTATTCTTTTTACCGATCGTGGAAAAATGGCGTCTGTAATGGGCAAGACCGATATAGTCAGCATCACAGTTTTTCCAACCCCAATAAAGACCTGTTAATTCGCAGTAATAAGGGTTTTTTGTTGAAATGTTTTCTCCCTCATCATCTCTTTGATATCCTATTGACTCTTTGCCTGCCGCACCAACGTGTACGGGAAGATACATTTCGCCATCAGGCATTTTATATAACTTATGAGCTGCAACGAGCACTTTAATGTTTTTCATTGTTATCACCGCTTATTCTTCAACGTTTTCTTCAGGCGGTATGTAATACGCACCGTCTTCGTTAACAAAATCGTGGAATTTCTGTGTTGCGATATCAAGGTCGTATTTGAAGTACCAAATACCGTCTACGTATCCTGCATCGCCGTATTGAGGATTGCAGTCAGCATCAGGAAGACTGAGAGACTCAATTGAGGGCATATTAAGAGCAGCCCAAGAAGCTAATTTTGTGATTTCTGAATTAGTAAGAGAGGTCTGGCAATTATCCAACACAATTTTAATAAGGGTATGCAATTGGTTAGCGTTTATACTTGTAAGGCTGTTATAAATAGCAGCTAAAACCTCTTTTTGACGGTTGCCTCGGTCGATGTCACCACCGCTTGAATATCGGTTTCTTGAGTAAGCAAGAGCCTGAGCACCGCTAAGCTTTTGCAGACCTGTTGTAGTGATTCTTTCACAATCAAGACCGATGTCGTTAAGCTCAGGAACATACTCACGGTTCATAGTATTCATTTCTTGAGTGTCAACATCAAGCTCAACACCACCGATTTCGTCGATAATCTCAACCATACCGAAGAAGTTAACGGTAACGTAGTCGGTAATTTCCATGTTGAAATTCTGGTTAAGCGTTTTAACTGCAAGCTCAGGACCGCCAAACCAGTGTGCGTGAGTAATTTTATCTTTGCCGTTACCTTCGATTTCGACGTAAGAATCTCGGGCAACCGTTGTCATTTTTATTTTGTCATGAACGTCATCAATTGTAATAATGATGATAGCGTCAGACCTACCGTCAAAATTATTGTCTCTTGAGTCAAGACCGAAAACAGCAATGTTTTTTACGCTTTCATGGAAATAATCACCAGATAAACCGATATTATCCATGTTTAACTCGTTTTTAGACATGCTATTAAGAAGACTGTTGTAATAACCAACTAAAGTACCTGAAATAATTGCAAGAACCAGCACCAAAGAAGCAAGCACAACTAATGTTTTCTTCTTTTTTTTCTTTTCTTTTTTAGGGGCTTCCTCTACCTCATCATCAGAAGAGCTGAAAACATCAATGTACTCGTATTTCTGTGAATTGCTGCTCGGTTTATTTTTAGCCGGCTTTGTTGAAGATGGGTCGTCATTATTCTGCAAATCCTGTTGCATTCTTTTTGTTTTGTTTATAGGGATATCTTTAGGTGCGTTTTTTTTATCATCTTCAAATGAAAAAACAAACTCGTTTGTGTTTTGATTATCCAAAAAGTGTCACCTCTTACATAGCGCCTTTCATTTTAAATACGGCACCAATGGTTAAGAATAAGATTTTAATATCAAGAGCTATAGAGCGTTCTTGAATATATTGTAATTCTAAAGCCTGACGTTCGCCACTTTCGTAAGTGATGTTATTTCGTCCGCTAACCTGCCAAAGACCCGTAATACCGGGCTTAACCTTGAAAAGCAAGTCACGGTTTTCACCGTAAAGAGAGGTTTCTCTTTCGAGGATAGGTCTGGGACCTACTAAAGACATATTACCTTGAAGAACGTTAAATAACTGAGGTAATTCGTCAATACTTGTTTTTCGTAAAATATTGCCCACCTTTGTGATTCGGGGGTCTTTTTCAAGCTTGTATTCTTTTTCGTATTTTTCCAAATCCTCTTTAGATAACGTTTTTTTAATATCATCAGCATTCATACACATGCTTCTGAATTTATAAACCTTAATTATTTTTCCACCCTTACCCATACGGGGCGCTTTATAAATAATCGTACCGCCATCAGTTACCTTAACTAATATTGCAACTAATAAAAGTACAGGTGAAGCAACAATGATTAAAACCAAAGAGCAGAATATATCAAAGCATCTCTTTACAAAATCGTAAAAAGGCTTTTCCTTGTACGTGTAATTTTTAGTAGGCTGAGTATTTTCCAAAATTGCAGTCAACTCCATTCTGAAAACGTAACAAAAACGCAAAACCGCATTTTTGCCTTTCGTCACATTATACCAAAAATAAATGTCGAAATCAATACTAATGTATATATTTTTAGATTTTCATAACTTTAGAGGTAAAATTTTGAGTTTTTATGGTTATAAATTTTCAAAATTTATCTATTTTCATCAAACAATAAATCTATAGATTTATATTCTTTTACGGCAATATGTTTCTCGGCTAAAAAATCAGTTAATTCGCTTTTTGCTTCTTCTGCAGAAATAAAACTTGAGTTGTAAAGGTCAATAACCGTACCGCTTTTTGTGTAAAAAACAAGATATTTCTCGTCAGGCAAGAATGATTTTTCAGCTTCTTCGGTTACTACCGCAACGCAATTTATGGCTTCGTAGCTACAAGTTTGTTGCGATAAGGGGAAAACATCTACAGAATAAGACACAAAGTCATTGTTAAAAACCGTTACAGAATTAATACAAGTAATAAACTGCACTATAAATAAAGTTTCGGCAAAAATAGTTGCGTATTTAAAAAATACCTTTGAAAACGAGGATTCTTCGGGGGCTTTTATATTGGCTTGTTTGTTTTTCTTTTTAGTAAATTTTCTTAAAATATTAATTGCGATAATCACAGACGGAAGAGCCGAAAAAATAAATAGCGATAATAAGCTTTCAGGTATTCCGCTGATATATAAAGCATCATTGAATTTTATTGAAATTATAAGGTAAAAAAGCAAGCTCGCTATTGCAGAAAACAAGAAATTTATTGCTAAAGCCAGTGCAAGTACCTTTAACGATCCTGAAAAGCCTTTGTTGTGTCGTTTTCCGCCGTTTTCTGAAGATGCTTTTTTTACCGTGGTTGTAGCTTCAGGGGCGTTACCACCGTTTTCAAGGAATGCAATAAGATTATTTTCGTATTGAGAACGGAATTTTGACTTTTTTAAGACCTTAAGAGCTTTTTCAGTTTTGCCTGAATAAAAAAGAGCTTGTCCGCCTACAACCGCACATTCTATTTGATACTCAAAAAAGTTTGAAAGCATCATTGAAATAAGTCTGTCAGCTACGCCGCCCAACATATCGTTTGCTTCAAGAATTTTGTCACCAAAATAACTGTTAATACTATTCTTTTGAATTTCTATTAACTTATTCCTTTGAACACCGCTTTCAAATGTATTTTTAAGCTTTGGAACAAGGCGGGAAAACAAATCACTTATTTCAGTAAAACAGTCGGACATAAGCTGTTCTGAATCAACGTACGTATACGTGTAGCAATTAAAGTTATCAGGCTCAATAAATGCAAGAATATCATATATTGAAAAAACAAGATTCGGCTCGTTATCGACCGTCATAGCAAGCCACAAGGTTTGCTGTGCGTAGGCGGTTTTACCTTTTTCTATGTAGTAAACAAAAAGATTATAATCATCAAAACTGAATTTACAAACTGTACCCGTTTGGGCTTTCGCCTTTTTACCTGAAAGGATTTTTTTAAAAGAAAGCTGAGAGGAGTTTAGAGATGAGTTAAGCCTACGGCAACAAGAAGTGAAATGAGCGTTCAGTTCCATAAAATAATCCTTTCCGAAAAATAATTGAAAAGCGTAATCACACTAATATTAGTCCAATATTGTTGTACAGTCAACGGGTTAAAGAAAAATTTAATAAATATACATAATTTCAAAAACATATTGAAGTTTTAGGCTGATTTGGAGTATTATTAGTTGGTAAAAATAGTTTCGCGAATTTACGCTATCAATTGAGTGATAAAAGAGGTGCAGTTATGCTTTCTAAAAAATTCATTTGTGCAACTTACGATTATTCTACGTATCAGAAGTTTGTACCTTCACCGCTTTTCAGAAAAAGCTTTTCTGTTAGTAAAACGGTTGCAAAATGCATCGTTAATATTGGTGGTTTAGGCTTTTACGATATATTTATAAACGGTCAAAAAATTACGAAGGGTATTATAGCACCTTACGTCTCTAACCCTGACCATATTGTATATTTCGATAAATACGACGTTACTCGCTATCTTTGTGAGGGGAAAAACGTTTTAGGTATACAGCTTGGTAACGGTATGCAAAATTGTCCCGGTGGTGAAATCTGGGACTTTGAAAAAGCCTCTTTCAGAGGTGCACCGAGGGTTGCATTTTCAATAGAAATAGAATATTTTGACGGCACGGTTGAAGTGCTTGAAGCCGATAAAAGCGTTAAAACAGCACCGTCACCTATAATTTTTGACGACCTTCGTTGCGGCTGCTTTTATGATGCGAGAAATGAAATACCTAATTGGTCGGAAATCGATTTTTGCGACGATAGATGGGATAATGCGTTAATAGCAGAAACGCCGAGAGGCGAAAGAAGAATATGTGAGGCAGAGCCGGTTGTGCCGTTAAAGCACATACGCCCCGTTTCAATCAGAAAATGCACCTTAAACGAATTCAGGGCAGATAAGCGTGTTGATAAAAACTGCTGTGAATATCCCTCAAAAGAAAAAACGGGTTGGCTTTATGATTTCGGCATAACTACTGCAGGTATAATCCGTCTTAAAATTAAAGGCTACAGAGGGCAAAAGGTGGATTTGCAGTTTGGCGAATATTTAGACGAAAACGGCAACCCCGATTACAGTAACGTTCAGTTTTTGCCTGAGGGCTATTCTCAAAGAGATATTTACGTTTTAAAAGGGGAGGGTGAAGAGGTTTTCGAGCCTCAATTCACTTATCACGGCTTCAGATACGTTGTTGTTTTAGGCATATCCGAGGAGCAAGCAAAAGAGGATTTGCTTACTTGCATTGTTTGCTCTTCTGCATTAGAAGAAAGAGGTAATTTCACTTGTTCTGATGACGTACTCAATAAGCTTCAGTCAATGGCAAGAAATGCGACTGTATCTAATTTTTACTATTTCCCCACAGACTGTCCGCAAAGAGAGAAAAACGGTTGGACGGGTGACGCCGTAAACTCTTGCAGACAAACCCATCTTAACCTTAACCCCGATAAAAGCTATAAGGAATGGTTGAGAAATATAAGGAGTTCTCAAAGAGAACAAGGGGATATAGCTGCTGTAGTTCCTACTGACAAATGGGGTTATAACAACGGTCCTGCTTGGGATGCAGTGCTTACACACTTGCCGTATTTTACATATCTTTACCGTGGTGATAAGGAAATACTTGAAGAAAATGCAGATGCTCTTTTCAGATATGCGGTTTATATTGCAGGCAGAAGAACAAAGAGGGGAACTATTGATTACGGCTTAGGTGATTGGTGCCCCGTAACAGTTGTAAAAGCACCCGTTGAGCTTACCTCAAGCATAATGACAATGGATATTCTCAAGAAATGCTCTTATATTTTCAACGTTCTTGGAAGAAGCTTGCAAAAGGAGTTCTGCGACAAGGTTTATAATGAGGTAAGGACTGCAGTAAGAAAATATTTTGTTGATTGGGGCACAATGACCGTATCGGGTAATTGTCAGACCTCTCAGTCAATGGCAGTTTTCTACGACGTTTTTGACGAAAGTGAAAAACAAGAGGCGGTTAAAGTGCTCGTTGATATTATAAAGCAGTCCGATGACCATATTGATTTTGGCTTTCTGGGAATTCTTACTGTTTTCAGAGTGCTTTGCCAATACGGTGAATGTGATTTAGCATATAAAATGATAGCAAGGCAGGACTATCCCTCTTTCGGTGAGTGGGTGAAAAGAGGCTTCACTTCAATGCCTGAACGCTTTTTCAAGGACGGAGAATTTCCCGACTCTCTTAATCACCATGCCTTTGCTGATATTTCTGCGATATTCATTGAATATTTTGCAGGTATAAAGATTAATCCCTACGGCGACGATTGCAAGGAAATCAATGTTGAGCCTTGCTTCGTAAAAGCACTTAACAACGCAGCCGCTTTTTACGATAGCGTTTGCGGAAGAGTAAGCGTTAAATGGGAAAGAGCGTTTAACGGAATAAAGCTTTCTGTTGAAACGCCCGAGGGAATATACGGTCAAATAAAGCTTCCCGTGGGTTATAGATTTTCTGATACCCAACGTTCTCAAGGTAAGCTTGAAAGCGGTATTTATGAAATTGAAGAGATAAATAAAATTGCTGACAATATTATAGAGGTATGAAATGGACGGAGTAAAAGTTATAGACTACGGATTTTTCGAACACGACGGATTGGATTTTGAATATCACGTAAGCGGAAACGAAGAGGGCGAGGCTCTTGTTATGCTTAACGGTAACGGTGGTGATTACCGTTGTTTTGAGGGCGATTTATACGTTCCGTTGTCAAAATATTTTAAAATCATCCGTTTTTCCACAAGAGGTACAGGCAAAACGCCTTTAGGCGATAAAAAGCTTACCTTTGAGCTTTTTTGCGACGATTTAAAGGCTCTTCTTGATTATTTAGATGTAAAAAGTGCAAATTTTTGCGGTTTTTCTGACGGCGGGAATTTAGGGATGTGCTTTGCTGTTACATATCCCGAATACGTTAAAAGACTTGCTGTTTTTGGCTCGAATCTTAACACAAGAGGCACTAAAACAGGGGATCAGTTAGGCATTATAAAAGACCATAGAATTTACGCAATTAAAGCCTTTTTCACAAAGGATAAGGAAATGATAAGAAGAAGAGAAATAGAGGGGCTTATGGTAGGTCAGCCACATTTGAATTACAAAAAGCTTTCTGCTATAAACGTACCGTTTTTAAACGTTTTCGGTGAATTTGATATGATAAAAAGGCGTCATTCCCGTAAGATAACTAAAGCGGTTAAAGGTGCGGAAGAGGTTATGGTGCTTAACGGCGGTCACAGTACAGCTTTCAAAAAGACGGATTTCCTGATTTTGCCCGTTGTTAAAAAGTTTTTTGGCGTAGATAACTGACGAGATACGGTATTTTAGCTTTGAATGAAAATTCAATTAAGGTATCAAAATAACTAAAAATATCGTTCATAAATAAGCAAAAGTAATAAATTTACAATTTTTATTGAAATCAGGAAAAAATAAGTGTATAATAGCGGTGTGAATGTCAAAATGGGAGGGGTGTAGTATCCCCTTTTCCGTTTCAAGACCTTTTATTTCATTATCTTACGGAGGTAGTTATGAAAAAGACAGCAAAAAGAACTCTTGCGGTTTTACTTGCCCTTATGACTTTTATCAGTTGTTTCGGTATGAGCGTTTCCGCAGAGACAACAGAATTTGAACCCTTAAGAATTAACTGTACAATGTACGGCGATTCTCAGACTCAGCGTGGCTTCACCTGGTATACTGCAGGTAACTGCGATGCTGTTATCGAGTATGTTGAAGCAGCTTTATTTGACGTAAACTTTACAAACGGCGTAATGAAAAGAGCATCAGTTGATGAGTTCGAAGGCTATTACTGCCATAAGGTAGTGCTTGAAGGTCTTAAACCCGGCACAACCTACTACTACCGTGTTGGTAGCAAAAGAGAAGACGTTTGGAGCGATATCGGTAAATTTGTTACTGATAATGGCGACGGCTCTTTCTCATTTATCGCTATTGCTGACGTTCAGGCAAGCAGCCTTGAAAACTTCCAGCAGGCAGCTCTCGTTATGGATCAGGCTATGGCTTATTCTCCTAACGCAGAGTTCGTTGTAAACCTTGGTGACTTCGTTAACGATTGTACAAACGAAGAGTGGAACTGGTACGGTGAAGCTTTCGAAAGAGCTAACACAAATTATACTCTCGTTCCCGTTGCAGGTAACCACGAAGGTAACATCACAAACAAATTCAACATCGGTTGGTTTAACAGCATGTTCAACCTTCTTCCCGGTGAAGGTCCTACAAACGGCGTTAACGGTACTTACTATTCATACGATTACGGCAATGCACATTTCTGCGTTGTAAACTCAAACGATATGTATCCTATGTCACAGGCTCAGAGAAACTGGATTATCAATGATCTTACAGAGTCTGATGCTCATTGGAAGTTCCTTCTTCTTCACCGTGCAGTTTACTCTGCAGGTAAGAATATCAATAAGCCTGATACTCTTGCAATGAGAGAAACAATTATTGATATTGTTGACCAGACAGGTGTTGACGTTGTTCTTTCAGGTCATGACCATATGTACTTCAGAACAAAGCAGGTTGCAGGCGATGCAGTTTGCGAGGATACAACATACGTAACAGAATACTTCAACGGTGAAGAGGTTACGTTTGCTAAAGAGCCCAACGGTTGTGTATACATCCTTCCCTCAACAGCAGGTACAAAGAGATATTCAGTTAATGAAAATGCTATCGACCCCATCAATGCATGTGCAGACGTTAAGCTTTCTACAAGCGATATGGGCGGTTGCTTCTCAAATGTCGTTGTTGAAAACAACAAGCTCGTTTATAAAGCATACGTTGTAAATGATGAAACTCAGGAAGTTACTCAGATTGATAGCTATGCTATTATGAAGGATACTGCTGATGGTGCTCAGGATTCATACCTTCCCACAGACCCCATCGGTACAGTTGACGGCTTCTTATTCAACTTTACAGAGTATATCTCTCTTATCATCACTTATATCACAAAGCTTATTCCTCAGCTTATCGCAGGTTTATTCTAATAACAACTGAGAAGATTTAAAAGCGTTCAGCCTACTCCACAACGGAGTAGGCTGTTTTATTTTTATGGAGTTGGCTGTTATGTTTTTCGGCAGGAACAGCCTTTTATTTTTGTAAAAATTTTTATGAAAAATTAATGAAAATATTAATCAAAAATTAACATATAAAGCATTGTTATTTTCCTTACTTTCGTTGCAAATACTGTATAGTTATGGTATACTGTACCCTGTAAAAATATGATTAGGTGATATATTTGAATCGAAAAAAATGGGTTGTTTCCGATTGCGATAAGGACGTTGCTGCAAGCCTTGCGGAAAATTGCGGCGTAGATCCTTTTGCGGCATATTTGCTGTGTGCTCGCGGAATGACAGATGACTTTGAGGTTGAAAGCTTTTTATACGATACAGACCTTTTAGACCCTTATACTCTTCCTGATATGGAAAAGGCTGTAGAAAGAATCAACAAAGCAATGGAGGACGGTGAAAAGATTACCGTTTTCGGTGATTATGATGCAGACGGTGTTACGTCGACTGCACTTTTATATTCATACCTTTGCTCAAGAGGTGCTAACGTTGATTACTACATACCTGACCGTGAGGGTGAGGGCTACGGTATGAGCATAGAGGCGGTTGACGTGCTTAAAAGCAGAGCAACTTCCTTAATTATTACCGTTGATAACGGTATAAGTGCAATTGAAGAGATTAAACACGCAAAAGAAATAGGTATTGACGTGGTTGTGACTGACCATCACCGTGTAGGTGATGAATTGCCCGATGCGGTAGCGGTTGTTGACCCTCACCGAGAGGATTCTTTTTGTGAATTCAGCGATTGGGCAGGCGTAGGTGTAGCCTTTAAGCTTGTTTGTGCTCTTGAAAACGGTGAGGATTACGACGTTTTAGAAAAATACGGCGATTTAGTAACCGTTGGTACAATTGCGGATATAGTTTCTTTAAAGGGTGAAAACAGAATAATTGTAAGAAGCGGTATTGCCATTATTAACGCTTCTTTTCAGGATGGTACGTTAAGAAAAGGTCTTGCTTCACTTTTTGAAATCAGCGGTAATAACGGTGCAATTGATTCTGCAAGTGTTGCTTACAGAATTGCTCCCCGTATTAACGCAGCGGGTAGAATGGGTTCTGCCGAAAGAGCAGTAAAGCTTCTTTTAACTGATAGTGCCCAAGAGGCAAAGGAGCTTTCTGAAGAAATTTCGCAGGCGAATGCTCAAAGGCAGGTAACGGAAACTAAAATTTCCGAGGCGGCAATTGAGTTTATAGAAAGCCGCCCCGATATAAAATACAGCAGAGTTATTGTTGTAGAGGGCGAAGAGTGGCATCAGGGCGTTATCGGTATAGTTGCCTCAAGGCTTACTGAAAGATACGGAAAACCTTGTATAGTGATTTCTAAAAACGGTGACATTGCAAAGGGTAGCGGTAGAAGTATCGAGGGCTTTTGTCTTTACGATGCTCTTGCTTATTGCTCTGATATTCTTGTGCAATACGGCGGTCACGTGCTTGCGGCAGGCTTAACTGTTGAAAGCGATAAAATTGATTTATTCAGAGAAAAAATCAATGAATTTGCTTTGAAGTCTGACCCTGCAGTGCCTGTGTTAAATATTGATTGTAAAATTAATCCTCTTTCAATTAACACAGACCTTTTAAATTCCGTAAATATTCTTGAGCCCTTCGGTGCTGAAAATCCTCAACCGTTGTTTGGTCTTTATAATATGGAGCTTACGGGGATTCAGCCGGTTGGTGCAGGTAAGCATTTGCGACTTAATTTACGCAGGAAAAACACAAGTGTTTCGGTAATTATGTTTTCCATAACTCAAGAAGAGTTTCCCTATACTTTAGGGGATGTTGTCGACGTTGCTGTAAAGCTTGGAGTTAATGAATATCAAGGAAAAACGCAGGTTAGCATTCAGGCAAAGGGTATAAAATTATCAAAAATCAGTGATAATGAGGTTTGCGAATCTATGAGAGCATACGAGGATTTTTGTCTTAATGCACCGCTTTCAAATGAAAATAAGGAAATGCTTTTTGTTGACAGAGATTTCTGCGGTAATGTTTATAGATTTGTAAAAGCAAATAACGGTTGGAATTATGCAACCGAAATTCTTTGCTACCGATTAGGGTTACCCGCACAAAAAACGGGTGCCTGTCAGATTGCCCTTGATGTTTTTTGTGAATTGGGAATACTTATTTATAATGAGGGAAAATATATTGTTCCTAAAGAAAGTGTTAAATCTGCTCTTGAAAATTCAGAAGTTTTTAAAAGAGCAACTGAATGAAAAAAGTTTGTATGAAAAGGGAGGTGACTTGAATGGATGAAAATATGTCAGTAGAGCTAATGTATGACGAATTACGGGAACAGGCAGCGGAGCTTTTTGACAGTAAAGAGGTTGAAATTATAGATAAAGCCTTTCAGCTTGCTAAATTTCAGCACAACGGTCAAAAGCGTTCGTCTGGTGAGCCGTACATCATCCATCCTGTCGCCGTTGCAAAGATAGTGCTTGATTACGGAATGGATTACCAATCTGTAGCGGCAGCTATGTTGCACGATACTGTAGAGGATACCGATATTACTATAGAAGAGGTAACGAAAGAATTCGGCTCGGATATTGCTCATCTTGTTGACGGTCTTACAAAGTTAGGTAAAGTACCGCTTGATATTAAAGATAAAGAGGAGCAGCAGGCGGAAAATGTAAGAAAAATGCTTCTTGCAATGTCTGAGGATATAAGAGTTATTATTATAAAGCTTGCCGACAGGCTTCATAATATAAGAACCTTAAACTTTGTTTCACCTCAAAAAAGACGTGATAAGGCTTTAGAAACCTTGGAGATATATGCTCCGATTGCTCACCGTTTAGGTATCAGAGCGATTAAAGAGGAGCTTGAGGATAAAGCTATAAGCTACCTTGACCCTATAGCTTATAAGGAAATTGAGGATGCTCTTGCAAGTCAGGGCAAATCTCATAAAGAGTTTCTTGAAACCATAAAGAAGCAAATCAGCGAAAGAGTTAAAGAGGTTGTGCCTGATGCAAGGCTTGAGGGTAGAATCAAAAGTGTTCACGGTATATACAGAAAAATGTATATCCAAAACAGAAACTTTGACGAAATATATGATATCTATGCTGTAAGAATAATTGTAAACAGTACCATTGAATGTTACGACTGTTTAGGTATTATTCACGATATGTTTACACCTATTCCCGGTAGATTTAAAGACTATATTTCTACACCTAAGCCTAATATGTATCAGTCACTTCATACAACGGTTATTGGTAAAGCGGGTATACCGTTTGAGGTACAGATAAGAACGTGGGATATGCATAAAACTGCCGAATTCGGTATTGCTGCCCATTGGAAGTATAAATTAGGTCTTAACGGTACTCAGAAATTTGAAGAGCGTCTTGCGTGGATCAGACAGCTTCTTGAAACTCAGAAAGAGGCTGATGACGTTAAGGATATCGTTACAACGATTAAAAGTGATCTTGTACCCGAAGAGGTTTTCGTGTTCACTCCAAAAGGGGATGTTATAGATTTACCTATGGGTGCAACGGTTATCGACTTTGCTTATGCTATTCACTCTGCTGTTGGTACAAAAATGGTAGGTGCAAAGGTAGGGGGAAGAATAGTTCCTCTTGACTATAAGGTGCAGACAGGTGAAATCGTTGAGGTTTTAACCTCATCACAGCCCGGTAAAGGTCCCTCAAGGGATTGGCTCAATATTGTAAAAACAAGCGGAGCAAAAACAAAGATTCGTGCTTGGTTTAAAAAAGAGCGTCGTGAGGAAAACATTGTTGAGGGCAAAGCAGAGCTTGAGAGAGAAATTAAACGTAATAAAATACGTTTTACAGATGAAGAGTATGAAAATATTATTATTACTCTTGCCGAAAGACAGCATTGTGCAACGGTAGACGATTTTTATGCGGCTTTAGGCTACGGCGGAATCCCCATTTCAAGAGTTATGCCCTTTATAAGAGATGAGTATCACCGACTTATGACCGCCCGTCAGCCTGAAAAGATTAAAATTACAGAAACAAGTAAATCTACTAAGCACGCCGTAGGCGAAGGCGTTTCTGTTGATGGCATTGATAACTGCCTTATTAAGCTTTCCCGTTGCTGTGCCCCTATCCCGGGTGATGAAATTATCGGTTTTATTACCCGAGGCCACGGTGTTTCTATTCATAAGAGAGATTGTACTAACGTTCCTGCGGATATTGTAAATTGTGAAGAGCCTGACAGATGGATAAATGCAAGATGGCTTTCTTCTAACAATATTAAGGAATTTAAGGCAAGTCTTTCTCTTGAATGTGAAAGCCGAGTTGCTCTTATGGCAGATATTGCAACGGTGCTTGCAGATATGCGAGTTATGATTAACGCGGTTAACGCCCGTCAGGATAAAAACGGTAAGGATTACGTGTATCTTACAATTACAGTAAAGAGTACCGATTTTCTTAATATAGTTATATCAAAGCTTAAAACTATAAAAGGTGTTCACAACGTATCCAGGAGTGGTAACGCATGAAAGCAGTAATTCAAAGAGTAGTTGAAAGCTCCGTATCAGTAGACGGTGAAATAGTAGGTAAATCCGAAAAAGGATATATGATTCTTTTGGGGGTTGTAAAGGGGGATACTGAAAAAGAGGCTCAGCTTCTTGCCGCAAAAACTGCATCACTCAGAGTTTTTGAGGATGAAAACGGCAAAATGAACAAGTCAATTATTGATATTGACGGCGATGCACTCGTTATATCTCAGTTTACCCTTTGTGCCGATTGCAAAAAGGGTAACAGACCGTCCTTTACTAACAGCGAAGAGCCTGAAAACGCAAAAAGATTATATGAGCTTTTTTGCAACGAGCTTAAAAATAACGGTGTAAAAAACGTTGAAACAGGTATTTTTGCTGCAGATATGAAGGTTTCTCTTATAAACGACGGTCCCGTTACTATTTGCTTTGATACTGATATCTGGCGAAAAAACTAAAAGGAAAACAAGAAAAATAATATGTATGTAAAATGTGTTCCTGCAGGTGCAATAAGTGCAAATTGCTTTGTAATCTGCGATGAAAAAACAAAGGTGGGGGCTGTAATAGACCCCGGTGCATATGATTATAGCGTAAAAAAAGCAATAGCCGATTCGGGTATTAAAGAGTTGAAATATATTCTTTGCACTCACGGTCACTTTGACCATATTACAGGCGTTGCTGATTTAAAAGAAGCTTACCCCGAGGCTGAAATTTGCATCGGTAAAGAAGATGCACCAATGCTTTCCGACGGTAATCTTAATATGGCTTATTATTTCGGTATGCCTTTTTCACCTTGCTATGCAGACGTTGAGTTATCAGACGGTGACGTGATAAATCTTTCAGATATTGAAATAACCGTTGTTTCTGCTCCCGGTCATACTCCGGGAGGTGTGCTTTACGTTTTAAAAAATGAAGAAGCAATTTTTAGTGGGGACACGCTTTTTTCAGGTAGCATAGGAAGAACTGATCTCTACGGCGGCGATTATTCCGTATTAATGAAAACTCTTAAAAAATTCAAAGACTTTCCCTATAGCTATGCTGTATTTACAGGGCATGGCGAAAGCACTACTATTGGCAGAGAATTAAAAACAAATTTATATTTACGATGAATTTATATTGCATAAACCATACTTACAGATATGAAGCCGAAAAGCTTTTAAGACTTTTCTTTCCTTTGGTGAAATTCAATGAGTTATATGAGTTCTCAGGTGATGAAGGTGATTATCTTCTCACAAAAACAGAGGGAGAAGATTTACTTAAGCTAACGGCAGTGCTTTCTCTTAACGGTAAAACTGAAAAGAAAGAGAAAGAAATAGAAAAACATTTATGCGAGGATGAAGAAAGAGAGCTTCTTTTGCTAGCCTACGAGCTTCTTTGCAAAATGTGTTCATTTACGCCTAAATGGGGAATTCTTACAGGGGTAAGGCCCTCAAAGCTGTTGATGAACAAAATGCTTACTTGCGATGAAAAAGAGGCTTACGATTGGTTCCGTGACACTTTTAAGGTTTCGGAAGAAAAAGCGAAGCTTGCTTTATCCGTAGCAAAAACAGAGCTTAAGGTAATTGAAAAAGCAGGGGATAATACATTTAGTTTATATATAAGTATACCCTTTTGCCCCTCAAGATGTAGCTATTGCTCATTCGTTTCTCATTCTATTGATTCTCAAAAGGCGAAAGAGCTCGTACCCGATTACGTAAACAGACTTTTAGAGGAAATAGAGTTTACAGCTAAAAAAGCAAAAGAAAATAAACTCACTCTTACAAGCGTTTATTGGGGCGGTGGCACACCTACAACTCTTGATGAGAATGATTTAGACAGAATTCTTACGAAAATAGAAGAGTGCTTCGACCTTTCTACCTGTGTTGAATATACCGTTGAAGCAGGGCGACCTGATACGGTTACAAAAGAAAAGCTTCAGGTATTAAAAAAACACAACGTTGGAAGAATAAGCATTAATCCTCAAACCTTTTCCGACAGCGTATTAAAGGAAATAGGAAGAAAGCATTCGGCTTCGCTTACTGAAGAAAAATATCTTCTCGCAAGGGAAATAGGCTTTGACAGTATAAATATGGATCTTATTGCAGGTCTTCCTACCGATACTCTTGAGGGCTTTAAAAACAGCGTCAATAAGGCGGTAAGCCTTAACCCCGATAATATTACGGTACATACACTTGCTTTAAAGACGTCTTCATTTATAGTAACTGAAAATGAAAGCGATTCTGTTACCGACCAAAGCATAAATCAAATGCTTTCCTATGCTCAAAAGGTTTTGACTGAAAACGGCTATCACCCGTACTATATGTATCGACAAAGCAAATCCTTAGGCAACCTTGAAAACGTTGGTTGGTGCAAAGTGGGTAAAGAATGCGTTTACAATATTTTAATGATGGAAGAATGTCAAAGTATTTTTTCCGTCGGTGCAGGTGCTGTAACAAAATTAAGAAAAAATGACGGCAGCGTTATTGAAAGAATATTTAATTTTAAATATCCCTTTGAATATATTTCTCGTTTTGATTTGTTGCTTGATAAAAAAATGCGTATGAGCTCGTTCTTTACGGAATAAAATAATGTGTAAATACTTATTTTTAGGTGGTGAAGTAATGGCAAATATAAATAATACTCTCGAATACATCGTGAAAAAAGCAGAAGCCCCCGAAAGCTTTTGCAAGGAGTGTGAGAGAAAGTACAATAAAAAAATACAAAAAATCGCAAAGGATATAGCCGATAATCAAGCTATGACTATAGTTATGCTTGCAGGGCCAAGCTCAGCGGGTAAAACTACAACTGCAAAAAAATTAAGAGAAGCCCTTGCGGATTTAGATATAGTTTGCCATACGATTTCTCTTGATGATTTTTATCTTAATAATTGCGATTCGCCAAGATTTCCTGACGGCACACCCGATTATGAAACCGTTGATGCCCTTGATATTGCTTGCTTTGAAAAAACAATGAATAAGCTTCTTACCGAGGGTGAGGCTCAGCTTCCTGAGTTCGATTTTTTAACGGGTGCCAGAAAGCCTCAGTATAACTATCTTAAAATAACGCCTACTGACGTTATAATAGTTGAGGGCCTTCACGCTCTTAACCCCGTAATTACAAAGCATATCCCTTCGGAAAGAATTTTAAAAATTTATATAAACGTTTCCTCCCGCATTTACGATAAAAACAAAAATATCATTCTTAATAAACGTAATATGAGGTTTATAAGAAGAATGGTAAGGGATTATAAATTCAGAGGTAATTCTGTAGAAGAAACCTTTAAAATGTGGATTACTGTCCGTTACGGAGAGGATGCATATCTTTTCCCGTTTAAAGATAATGCAGATATAAAAATAAACACAATTCACCTTTACGAAACCTGTATTCTTAAAAATACCGCAATAGAGCTTTTATCAGAGGTAAGTAAGGATTCAGAGTTTTATAAAGAATCTCAAAGGCTTATAAGAAATCTTGAAAGATTTCCGTCTATAAACTCATCGGTCGTTCCCGAAGATTCGCTTTTAAGGGAATTTATCGGAAAGGAGCAAAATAATGGCTGATAAATCAACTAAAAAACAAAATATTTTAGGCGGTGCAATGGTGCTTGTAATTGCAACCGCTCTTGTAAAGGTAATAGGTGCGGTTTACAAAATACCCTTAACGAGTATTATCGGTTCGTTGGGTAGAGGTTATTTTGCTTCGGCTTATAACATTTACACACCCATTTATGCTATTTCAATGGCGGGTCTTCCCGTTGCCGTTTCTACAATTGTTTCAAGAAATACGGCACTTGGTAAATACCGTGACGTAAAGCAAGTGCTTAAAATCACTTTCCCTTTGTTTTTAGCTTTAGGTCTTGTTGGCACGGGTGCTTTATTCCTCGCGGCAAAGCCTTACGTTGATTCTGTAGGTTCACCTTTTGCGATTTACAGCGTTTATGCAATAGCTCCGTCAATTCTTTTCTGTTGTATAATGAGTACTTACAGAGGGTATTACGAGGGTCTTAGCAATATGTATCCTACGGCAATATCTCAGGTTATCGAGTCTTTAGGTAAGCTGGTTTTCGGTTTAGTGCTTTCTTACGGCGTTATAGCCTATGCCGAAAAAGAAATTGCCCTTAACGGTCAGGTTTTCGGTCAGGTTATTGAAAATGACGGGGATAAAGCAATTGTTTATGCTCTTTCCGCTGCAGCTGCCATTTTAGGTGTTACATTAGGTACCGTTTTCGGTGCTATTTACACGATTTTAAGACATAAGCTAAAAAAAGACGGAATTACAAAAGAACAGCTTGTAAATTCACCTTTAGCATCTCCAAAGAAAACTACAATTAAAGAAATTGTTGCAATAGCAGTGCCTACCGCTATTAGTTCACTTGTTCTTAATATTACAAACTTTATTGATACATGGATGATTCAAAGCCGTCTTGAAAGCGTTGTTGCCGAGAATTATGATACTATTATGGGTATTTACGGTGACTCAATAAATGCGGCAAATGTTGCAAGAGAAAACATCCATACCTTCCTTTACGGTGCTTATGATACAACTCTTGATTTTAAAAATCTTGTGCCTACAATTATGATGACCTTAGGCGTAAGTGCTATTCCTATAATTTCAGCGGCAGTAGCAAAGAAGGATTTTAAGACAGTTAATAGCTCGGTTAATACTGTTTTCAGAATGACAATGCTTATTGCTCTTCCAGCGGGTGCAGGCTTCTTCGCACTCTCCGAGCCTATTTTAGGGCTTATGTACAGAGGTACTGAAAATGAGCCGGGTATCGCAATATCTGCCCCCGTTTTAGCACTTTACGGTCTTATGCTGTCAATTCTTACTCTTTCTTCGCCTCTTACTAATATACTTCAGGCAATCGGCAGGGCAGACGTTCCCGCAAAGGCTCTCGCTTTGGGCTGTGTGTTTAAAATCGGTCTTAACTATATTCTTATAGGTGTCCCCGAAATTAATATTAAGGGTGCAGTTTTCGGTACGGCTTTCTTCTATCTTCTTTGCATTGTTTATAACTATAGCGTGTTGAAAAAAGAAACGTCGGTACGTATAGAAATAAAAACTGTTTTAATAAAACCGTTAATTGCGGCGGTGCTTTGCGGTGGTGCGGCTTACGGCTCGTACACCCTTTTATGCGGTATTCTTACCTTCGGTGACCCCTCAAGCCGTCTTAACGGTCAGTCGCTTTCCTGCCTTATTTCTGTAGGTGTTGCAGGTGTTGTATACCTTATTTGCATACTTTTAACAAAAACTTTGGTAAAAGATGACATTTTAATGCTCCCAAAAGGCGAAAAATTAGCAAAAATACTTGAAAAATATAAACTTATAGGGTAAAATAGATAGACAGAGGATGTAAATAAATGGCAAGTAATTTTAAGTTTAAAGATAAGTACGATTTTAATGACCTTGTTGATATTGTGAGAATTCTTCGTGAGCCGGGCGGTTGCCCTTGGGATATGGAGCAAACCCACAAATCTATAAGAGAAAATTTTCTTGAAGAAACCTATGAGGTTATTGAAGCCATTGATACCGATAATAAAGAATTGATGCAAGAAGAGCTTGGTGACGTTCTTTTACAGGTTATCCTTCATTCCGATATGGCAAGAACAGACGGTTGGTTTAATATAAACGACGTTGCCGACGGTATCTGTCAGAAGCTTATAATCCGTCACCCTCACGTTTTCGGTGACGTAAGCGTTTCTTCTACAGACGACGTTCTTAAAAATTGGGATAATATTAAACGACAAACAAAAAAGCAGTCTAATCAAAGCGAAGCTATGGCGGCAATCCCTGCGGTTTACCCCGCTCTTATGAAAGCCCAGAAGGTACAAGAAAAGGCAAAAAAAGCAGGCTTCGATTGGCGAGAGGCTGACGGTGCTTTCGATAAAATAACTGAAGAGTCAAAAGAACTTAAAAAAGCTCTCGAAACAGGTATTCAGGCTGATATCGAAGATGAATTAGGAGACCTTTTGTTTTCAGTTGTTAACACAGCCCGTTTTTGTAATTGTGAAGCGGAAACGGCTCTCGACAAAGCAACTAAAAAGTTTATGAAGAGATTCACAATAACGGAAACTCTTGCAAACGAAAAGGGTATTGATATGAAAACCGCTTCAATTGAAGCTCTTGACGAGCTTTGGAATGAAGCAAAAGAAAAGTCCATTTAAAGTCACTTGTGACTTGGAAAATAAAAAATCAAAAATAATTTTTTTGGAGGAAATTAAAATGAACAAGACAGATCTTGTAAATGCAGTTGCAGCTGCAGGTTTCACAAAAAAGGATGCTGACAAAGCAGTAGCAGCAGTTTTCGGTGCTATTGAAGGTGCTCTTGCAAAGGGTGACAAGGTTCAGCTTATCGGCTTCGGTACATTCGAAGTTCGTGAAAGAGCAGCAAAAGAAGGCCGCAACCCCAAGACAGGCGAAACAATCAAAATCGCTGCTTCTAAGG
>JAZUQS010000025.1:0-6146 GCA_045605825.1 Acutalibacteraceae bacterium | reverse complement strand
AGAGGCAGAAACCGTGCGCGCTATTTACCGAATGTTTATTGAGGGGATGTCTATCAATGCTATTGCAAAACATCTTACCGAAGCCGGAATTCCCACTCCCGCCGGAAAGAAAAATTGGCTGAGGCAGACGGTGGAGAGCATTCTCACAAACGAAAAATACAAGGGAGCGGCACTTTTGCAGAAGAGATACACCGTGGATTTTCTGCAAAAAAAGATGAAGGTCAACGAGGGTGAAGTGCCGCAGTATTATGTGGAACACAGCCATCCCGCCATTATCGCACCGAACGAATGGGAACGGGTTCAGTTGGAACTTAAACGTAGAAAAGACAGCGGCAGACGTACCATTTGCACCAGCCCCTTCGCAGGGAAACTCATATGCGGAGATTGCGGTGAGATATATGGATCAAAGGTGTGGCACAGCAATAGTAAATACCGCAGAACCATATGGCAATGTAACTCCAAGTTCAAGGGTGATAAGAAATGCACCACGCCGCACTTATATGAAGATGACATCAAAGAGCTTTTTGTGGTAGCGTTAAGCAAGCTGATGGTCAACCGAGAGGCTCTCCTTGAGGACGGCAGGCTCATCCGTCACGAACTGATGGATACAACTGCCATTGATAAAGAATGTGAAGAACTTCTGCAAGAAATGGATGTGGTTACATGTCTTATTCAAAAGTGCGTAAACGAAAATGCCGTGCAGGCCATCGACCAAGACGAATACATCAACCGATATAACACCCTGGTGGAACGGCACGAAAAGGCACAAAACCGCTATGACACCTTGCAGAAAAAACGTGATCGTAGGCTCCTTCAAGCGGGTATTATGAGCAGATTTCTTTTCACCATCACCGAGCTTGACACACTTCAGCTTCAGTTCGCTCCAACTCTTTGGCACACCACCGTTGATTATGTAACTGTGTACGCAGATGAGCGTTTGGTGTTTCATTTCAGGAACGGGTGCGAGATTGAGGTTCAAATTTGACTTGAGTTTGCTATAATTTAATGACTATTATTTAGGAGGATGAATATGGTTAAATGCCAAGATGTATATATGGACCCAGAAGTCTTTTATTACAACAACTGCACTGTTAGAGTGTACCATCCTATTCTTACCGAAGAGGAGCGAGTAAGGCGGATGGAGAAAATAAGACAAGCGGTGATTGCTCTCCTCATAGAAAGTGAAAAGAATAAGTCAAGATCCAATCGGTAGTGGCGGTATTAATATTGAGCCACATCCCGGGGCAGAACAATAAAAAAGCGTTGCAGGATGGGGGAATCACCCAAAATGCAACGCTTATTCTTATGATTGCTTGTTTTGTGTTGGAAAATGCTATTCTTCCTCTGAAAAGAAGGCATCTCTTTCAGCCTGACTTTTCAAAACTTTTTTAGGATCAGCACCTGTTGCGAGGGCCACCTCTATAGAGGCTTTGAATCTTTCGTTCATTTCTCCATCGAAAACTAAAGCAAGAAGTGAATTGAATTGTTTCAGTTCAGTATTGAGTTTGACAATTGCTTCTTTATATTTGACATCCAACGATTCGATAAATGCATCACATTCTTGCTTGTATTTGGCAATTATTTTTTGCTCGGTGGAGGTTAAATAATTCTTTGAAATCTCATACATAAACATACCAGCTGCGTTGCCGATAATTGCTCCAAGCACGGGGATTGGAATTAAAACTTCACCCAACATCGAAGATAATGCGCTAACTGCAACATCGAGACACACTACTTCGCAGTTGTCGATAAAGTCTTCTTGAGTTATATCACCCTGGCTCAATTTGCGAGCTTGTGCAGTTACACCAAACGTAGCGGTAACCATCGCATTCGAGAGTGGTGACGGTATAGAGGTGTAGTTTGTCATTGTATAAATGACAGCACCTCGAATCGCACCTTTGCCTGTCCCAATTAAGCTATCGATTCCAACTTCTTTCCAATCTTCTTGTGTGAAGTTTTGGAGTTTGATTCCGGCTTTTTTCTTTTGGTAAATCTTAATAGCAAATGTAACGGTACCTTCTAAGACGGCTGCCAATGCGGTTGCCTTTGCACCTTCAACAAGTGTAGGCTTTGATGCATCAATTGCATCTTGTCTAATTTCCTTGTCAGTTTTCTTAATCTGCGTTTCTTCGGTTGTGATGGTCTTATCTGCCACTCCAAGCTGCACTTCATCATAACCGACTACTGCGGGTGTAATTACTTCTTTTATTTCGACGGAATTATCTGCTTCCCAAGCTTTCATTGCTTTGAAAAGAGTTTCTTCGGAACGCATTAGACTTGACCGTGCGGTTTCACCACGGTTATAAATATCAATCAGTTTTTCATATTGATCACGAGGGATGTCATATGTACCCCCGTCATTGATAAACGAAGGATAGCGTTCAAAGTGTGTGCAAACTGCTTGGAATGTACCTTTGACACCATTGTAGAATTTCGATTGAATCATTTGACCATCACGTAGGTAGTCTTCCATCGCCAACCTACCGACACCGTTAAATGTATATATTTGTGCTTGTCCTTGCACCGCTGCCTCAGCATTAGAAAAGCCAACCTGCATATGCTCGGCAACTTCGCCGTGCTTTGTAGCGAAAGAACCCAAAATGTGTTCTGGGTTGGAGATAAAAACCTTAACTTCATTTAGTGCTTTTAATGCTTTTTCAAGATTGCAATCCTGCGCTGATAACTTATCAAGCAGTGTTTCCATTCGTAACACTCTTAAATAGTTTATCCAAGCTGCAACGGCTTGCTCTTGAGAACTTTTAGTTATAGTCTTTGTAGCCATACTCTCATCCTATCTGAGTGTTTATCAACTCTGTTAATCCAAGTGTGAGATTGTACAACAGAGCGAGAGCATCCTTTGTTTCCTCGGGAAGCTCTTTATAGTTGCAATCAGCGCACGATTTTAGACTTTTATAGTATTCCATAACCGCATTTGTATCTGCTTCAATTTTCTGTTTTTGAGCATCGGCTTTGCTGAATAAAGTTCTATTTTTATCAGATTCTTCCTTTACAAGCCTGGTCTGCTCATAAGCCTTTTTTGCAGTCATAATGCTATTGATTAATTTATATACTAAAAATGCAGCCAAGACGAATACGAATAGTGCCAAGCAAATAATCCACTTGATAATATTTTTTTGACAGAACTCTTTCATAAAGAGAAGAAGACTCATTCCGCCCGCAAAAACGCCCCCAGCAACAACACCGGCAGAGATGTTCTTATTTCGTTCCTTACGCTTGAGTTCCTTGGTTTCAACGAACTTTTTCTTTGTAACAGCAATCTTTTTCTTAATTGCTTTGTACGACCAAGGCCTATGTCGGATGCTTTCAATGAGATTTTCCACATTGGAAATAAGGACTATGGCATTATCAGCTGCTTTGTCAAGCTCTGCATATTTCTTTTTGAGATTAGAGCAAACTTGTTTATACTCTTTATTTGCTTCATCCAAAGCTGCCAAAGCATCTTTTTTTGCTTTACTTGCCAATTTCTTACCCCCATTCCGTTATTGGTGTAAAATTAATTATAACATATTTTGTTCGGTTTCGCAATAACGTGAAAATATGAAAATCCGGCTGTTTAACGAATAGCGGTTGTTTAACGATAGGTCAGCAGAAATATCGGGTTAAGTCCCGGGGAGAGGCTATAAAAACAATGAAAAAAGCGTTGCAGGATGGGTGGAATACTCCCAAAATGCAACGCTTATTTTTATAAGTGCTTATGTTATCTGTGTTTTTCTCGGTAAAATAACGATACCGCTGTCGACACGATTGTATCAACAGCGGTATCTGTTTTGGTTGCGGGGGCGGGATTTGAACCACACGACCTCCGGGTTATGAGCCCGACGAGCTACCAAGCTGCTCTACCCCGCGATATATTCACTTCACTTTCAAAGTGCTTTGCTATTATACATAAATTATATTCACTTGTCAAGTGTTTTATTCAAAAATTTTTAAAATTAAAACGGGTGTTTTTAACACCCGTTCAGAGTGGGTAAAGTATACCCAAATCAGATTTTGTTATGGTTTTTGTTCGGATATTCTAATCTATTTCATCATACGAAATTTTGATTATTTTAGTGCTATTGAGGCAAACACCTGTGTTGTTACTGTGGTAGTATGCTACAAGCATATAATTCTCGCCCTCATAAATTGCAGGATAACAATAACCGTTGCTTAAATCATCTTCAAGGTAATAAAGCTTTTCTTTTGAAAACGTCTTGCCGTTATCGTCACTTACAGCCATTACAAACGGTGTTCTTCCCCAAGGCTCGCACTCTTCTCTTAAAACGTGCTCAGGCACCGGATTAAAAATAGCAACTGTTTTCCCGTTACAATTTTTTACAAGCATTGGTGAGCACGCAGAAGAAAAGAATAAATTCGGCTCAGGCAACGTAAAGCTTTCACCGTTATCCAAAGAAAAGCACTCATATTGAAAGCCGAGACTTGTTCTTATGTAGCACCAAACTCTGCCGTCATCATGCTGAAAAAGACCGGGCTCTTCATACCCGTCCGGGTTTTGCGAAAACGGGCACTTAAAAACAGTGCTTGTTTTTCTGAAGGAGCGTCCATCATCATCAGAAATAAAAAAGTGTATTTCGCCGGGCTCAAATTCTTTTTCAGTATTAAGCACGGTATGCTTTGCAACCGAAAAAAGAATTCTGCCGTTTGCAAGCCTTAGGACTCTGTCGTTATTCAGTACGAAATAATCCTGCTCTTCAAGACATTCCATACAGCTTTCAGGCTCAGACCAGGTTTTGCCCTCGTCCAGAGAGCGTCTGAAAACAATTTTGTCTGTTCCGTCAAGATTTTTAACTATATAAAATGCCCCTATATCGTTATTATTCATTCTTAACAGTGAAAGGCTCATTATGTTTTTCGAATCCTTAGGTCTTTCAAAAAGCACTTGTTTTTTTGACCAGGTTTCACCATCATCCTTTGAAAAAACACAAGAAATCCTTGCTTCAACGTCGTCATCCCAATCATTCGCCGTAAACTCAGTGAAACCAAACATAATAGTGCCGTCTTTAAGCTTAATAAAAGCACCCTCACCGTTGCGTTGATTGAATTCACTTGTGCCTAAAAAAAGTACTTGTCTGCCGATTTTCTTCATTTAACTCTCCAACAAGCTTACAATTTTTTCTTTTGGATAAACGCCGACAGTCTTGTTAACCAATTCACCGTTTTCAAAAATCAAAAGAGTAGGAATGCTTGAAACTCCATATTTAATTGCAACCTCCGGTGATTCATCTACGTTAATTTTGTAAAATGCTACATCTGTTTTTTCGTTTGAGATTTCCTCAATAACAGGTGCGAGCATCTGACACGGCATACACCAATCAGCAAATAAATCTACCAGCGCTTTCCCCTGTGAATTTAAAACATCTTTTTCAAATTCAACACTACCAATTTTTTTAACCATAATAAACTCCCCTTTTACTTTGACTTATAGTAAAGCATACAATGGCAATACCCTTCAAAATCAGGGTCTGCTATTTGCGCCTTAAACTCATCGCACATACATTTATTTTCCGGCAGCTTGCCTAACTTGCAAGGACAAAAACCATCCTTTTCTTTTAAGCCTTTTTTTATTCTTTCTACTACTGCTTTATCTTCATTTAATTTAACTGACATATTTCTCACTCCTTGACTTATTATAAAATATTTTTCACCTTTTATCAATATTAAATTTTAAACTTATGCCTTCCCCCCCTAAACCTTTATTGACAATGCACACAAAAATTGATATATTTATAAATGTAAATCTTTAAATAGAAGAGGTGCTTTATTATGGGAAAAACTGTTAAAGATATTTTAAATATCATTAAAGAAAATGACATTAAAATGGTCGACTTTAAGATGGTTGACATAAACGGTCAATACCGTCACGTTACTATTCCTGCAGAAAATTTTTCAGAGGATACTATGAAAAGCGGTATAGGCTTTGACGCTTCTAACTATGGTTATGCTGTTGTTGAAAAGAGTGATATGGTTTTCATACCTGACCCTGACACAGCGCTTATTGACCCATTCTGCTCAATTCCTACGCTTTCTATGACAGGTAATGCAATGATTATTGACTCACCTGAAAACAGACCGCTCGCACAATACCCGAGAAACATTATTAAGGCTGCTGTTGAGTATATGAAAAA
>JAZUQS010000024.1:0-3520 GCA_045605825.1 Acutalibacteraceae bacterium | reverse complement strand
TGTCCGCAGTAGGTTGCCATAGTTATACCTATAGTTTCCGCAGGAAGAACAATCATAAGCTGAGTTTTACCGCCTATTGTAACGGCAGCGATACAGTCTGCACCCAATCCGTTAACGCAGGATTGAAGCATAACAGATCCTATTGCAGTAATTGAAAACTGAAGAGCCATAGGAAGACCGTTTTTCAAAAGATTTTTTATAAAGAAAAAATCGAGAGGCTTCGTTTCTTTTGTAAGATGTAATATAGGAAAGCTCCTTTTTACGTATATAAAGCAAAGCACACCTGAAATGAATTGGGAAACAACCGTTGCAACAGCCGCCCCTCTTACGCCCATATGGAAAACAATGATAAGCAAAAGGTCAAGACCTATATTCAGAAATGATGAAAAAAGTAAAAAGTAAAGCGGCGTTTTACTGTCACCCAAGGCTCTTACCATACTTGCGAGAAGATTATAGAGTATTGTTGCACCTATACCGGCAAATATTACAACTATGTAGTTGTATGCATCCTCCTGAATTTCAACAGGTGTATTGAGAATATTCAGAAGCGGTTTTGCTAATAGAACTGCACCACAAGTGAATATCGCGCCAACAACTATTGATGTGTAAATTATGTTAGCGACGTATTTTTTTAGGCTAGTTATATCCTGAGCACCGAATCTTTGAGCAATAGGTATTGCGAAACCTGCACAAAGACCGGTAACGGTACCAATAACCATAAAGCTAAGCGGACCTACAGAGCCAACGGCTGAAAGAGCGTGTTTCCCTACAAACTGCCCTACTATAATGGTATCCGCCATATTATAAAACTGTTGAAACAGATTACCTACCATTAACGGTAAACAAAATCTTATAATATTTTTCAACGGGCTACCCGTTGTCATATCCTTTGTCATTATGTTTCTCCAAATAAAACTGAAATCAAACTTACCCGTTTATAACGTCATACGCCATATCGGGATCGTCACTCATGATACAGTCAGCACCTATTTCGTTGAGTTCTTTAACGTCCTCGGGATCATTTACAGTCCAATACTGAACTGCAATATCGTTTTTGTGAGCATAGTTGATAATTCTATCCGAGGCAAGAGCAAACACATAGTAACCATTTGCAGGAATCTGCAAAGCTTTGTATTTAAAGAAACCTTTTTCAAGCTCAAGATCAAGCGTTGTAGCAAAATAGAAAACGATTGCTTCTGTAATACTTGCAGAACGCATCATATCGGGGTATTTCTCATCCATATATTTTGTTACGTTGTTGTTAAAAGTACCTACCACAACGTTATCGAGAAGCTCTTTTTCTTTAAGGATTCTGTAAAGCTCATCGGCAGCCTTTTCACCTAATTCCCCTGAATCCTTAATTTCAATAATATAATCAAAACCGCCGTTACTCTCAAGGTAATCAAGCACATCCTCAAGAAGAACTGCTCTGAGATTATCGGGAATTTCGTCCTCTTTAAGATTTCTGTAAGGATACTCCCCTTTTTGATTACAGAAATCAGCACCGAAATTCAATTCTCTTAACTCTTCGTATGTTTTCTCTGAAGGAATAACGCCTTCTTTACCGAAAAGCGTTTCAGAATCTGTTGTTCTGTCAAGAGTATTATCGTGCAAAAGTATGAGCTTACCGTCTTTTGTTATATGAAGGTCAAACTCGAAAATATCAACGTCGAAGTTTTCGCTTTCAATACAAGTTTCAAAAGCAAGCATTGTATTTTCGGGAGCAATATCCTTACCTGAACGGTGAGCAGATACAAGGGCTTTATCTGTAGTTATATAAGGGTTTGAAACCTTTGTATAATCCGCCTTTTCACCGGGAATGAATTTGCAAACAACACCTGTTATTCCTATAACGGCAATAAGCAATGCAAGAATACCAGCTATAACCTTAAGAATTATTTTAAGCACCTTCATTAATGCTTGGCCTCCTTTAATATTTAATAAATAAACAATTATAAAATCTATCACACCCAAAAACATTTGTCAACAAAGTAAGCGAAATTAACTCAAACATTTGGTTGAACACAAGTTTATTCTATGGTATATTATATTTATCAACGAGGTGATATTTTATGAAGAAGAAAACTTCTGTTAAAACACGTACATTAAGAAAGGTTTTTAATGCAGCAATGCCTGCATCAACGCTTTTATGCACTCCCCCAAAATTAGAAAGCATAAAGAAGGCTCTTTTCATACAGCCTCACCCTGACGATAATCAGATAGGTGCAGGCGGGACAATAGCACGTATGATTGATATGGGGATTGAGGTATACGAATTAACCGTTCTTGACGATAGATTTACCGATCTTTCATATAATGGCACCGGTCTTACCGTAAGACAGCAAGAGGCTTTGAACGCTCAAAAAATATTAGGAATGAAAAACGCAGGCTTTTTAGGCTTTGGCGACAGAACAACGGCAACCGACAGAGAGATTTCAGAAAAGATTGTGAAAGTAATCAGAGAAATCAAGCCTGATGCCGTTTTTACAGTTGACCCCTCTCTATTAACAGAATGTCATGAAGACCACTTAAAAGTGGGTAACGCCGTAAAATATGCAGTTCTTGATGCAGGCTTTAACTTTTATCCCGAATACGTTGACGGTAAGCCTCGCACCGATACCCACAACGTAAAAGCCTTAGGCTTTTATTATACAGACAAGCCTAACGTAATTATTGATATAGGCGATTACGAGGATATAAAATTCCGGTCTATATATGCTCACGAATCACAAAAAAACGTAGGTATAAACGCCGCATTAAGACTACAGTCACAGTATTTTGCTCAAGGCACCGATTTCAAAGCCGCCGAAGCCTTAAGACTTCAAAACGGTCTGCATAACCATTGCTTTAATTTGCCGGTTGAATAATAAAAATCAAAACGGTACGGAGTTTTCCGTACCGTTTTATCATTTTACTTAGCGACGATGTTAATAATCTTACCCGGTACGTAGATTTCTTTTATAATCTGCTTTCCGTCGATAAATTCCTTAACCTTATCGTCTGCCTTTGCAGCTGCAATAGCATCTTCGGCAGTTGAATCCTTTGCAATTGAAATTGTTGCACGAAGCTTACCGCAAATTTGAACAGGCACTTCAATAGTAGCATCTACTGTTTTTGCCTCATCGTATGTAGGCCATTCTGCTACCGCAAGAAGACCTTCACCACCGACATTTTCCCAAACCTCTTCAGCAACGTGAGGTGCAAAAGGATCAAGAAGCTTAACAAAGGTTTTAACCTCGTCTTTTGTAACTGAGCCAACCTCGTAAATTTCGTTAAGAAGAGTCATAAGAGCCGCAATAGCGGTGTTAAACTTCATATTTTCAATATCTTCTGAAACCTTCTTAATTGTCTTATGGAAAGAGGTTTCAAGCTCTTTTGAGTAGCCCTCACCGTCTTTAACAAGCTCAAGAAGATTCCACGTTCTGTCAACAAATCTCTTACAGCCCTTAACACTGCTTTCACTCCAAGGAGCTGCCTTTTCGTAGTCACCCATAAAGAGTACGTATGTACGAAGAACATC
>JAZUQS010000023.1:0-4201 GCA_045605825.1 Acutalibacteraceae bacterium | reverse complement strand
AACATTTTCCAAATACTTATTGGGGACAAAGCTTAACCAATTATATTTTATAATTTCTTTTTTTACACAATATTTTTTAGAATTATCATAAAAAATTAAAAAAGTATATATTACGTTATTAAGGTAAATTGCCTCAAGCTTCTTTTGAAACTCTATCGTACTAATCTCCCATTTTTTCAAATAGGCCTCTTCTGCTTCGCACAACAAAATCATATTGAACTTACTTATATTTGAAACATCAAAATTTCTCGTTACACTACCGTCAAAAAGCCTATAACAATATAAAACATCATCAATATAAACTATGCTATCTGCCTTAGTTACAATTTCTAAAACCTGCAAGCGGTCTTCCCCGCAACGCAACGATTGATAACCAGCAAATTGTTCAAAGCACCCAACTAAACATTCTCTTCTTACGCATTTATTCCATATATTATTGAGCCTTGAACCTGACAATAATATATTGTAAATTTGCTTTTTTTGCTCTCCTCTATACACAAAGTTACTTTCTAATGGTATTGGTTTGCAGATTTTTTCTCCTGATAAAGCCAATCGTTCAAAATTGTATATTACTATATCAGGTGAGGAAAAGGTGTTTATTGCTTCAAATAATCGTTCTAAACAATTTGTATGTAAGAGATCATCCGCATCAAGATAAACACAATAATCACCTTGTGCTACGTCTGCACCTGTACATCTACTGAGAAGCTGACCTTTATTTTCCTGATGAACTACTTTTATAATGTTATTGTATTTATCGGCAAGAGCATCGCAAATTTTTGCACTACCATCACTTGAACCGTCATCAATTAATACAATCTCAAAATTTTTATATGTTTGATTTAAAACAGAGTTGACACTGTCGAAAATATACTTTTCCGCATTAAAAACCGGTATTATAATGCTGAATTTCATTGTTTTCACTCCTCTAAAAGTTTCTGCCAACTCTTCTTATAGTGCTCTGCTTCTTTTGAGTAATCAACGTTATTCAAAAAAGCCTTCATATCATTATGCTTATCTTTATTAGAAACCAAATCAATTACCGCTTCGGAAATTGAGTAGGCATTTATTTCGCAAATAACGCCGTCAATATTGTTATTTACTAACTTTTTGCCACCCACCGTTGCTGTAGCAACGCATACTTTTTTTAAACTTTTTGCCTCAATTAACGTAAGGGGCATCGCATCCTCACGTGAAGGTTGTACGTATATATCACACGCTTTAATATACGGATACGGATTTTTCTTCATACCCGTAATAACAATATTTTCGTTTAAATCATGCTGTTTTATAAGCTTTTCAATATTGTTCTTTTCAGGTCCGTCGCCCACAAAGTACCAAAGGAATGGTATGTTTTTTTCTTTCAACAGTTTTGCTGATTCTACTGCAATATCAAAGCCTTTAACCTTTGAAAAACGACCGCAAGAACATAAAACAAGCTTGTTTTCAGGCTTATTTACCGTAAATTCTTTACTTTGCACCTCAATAAGAGTTTTATCACAATAGTTTTCTACAACAACAATTCTGTCAGCAACAGACGGATACCATTGTTTTATCAATTCTTTTTGTTCATTATGTATAGCAACTATTTTCTGGAATTTGTCGATACATTTCTCGTGTACTTCGTGAAGCTCGTCTACACTTGTATGAAAGAAAACGTATTTTTTTTCAGCATTTACGCATTCTGCAACAAAAAGTGCGGTATAGCCTTGAACATAAGCTATCGCAATGTCATATTTTTCAGAACTAAAAAATCGCTTCTTCTCATATTCCATTGAATAATTCACAATGGCATCTTTTAGCTTGTTATTATACTTTTCGACTTTTGCTTTTTTACCTAAAGCTTTCCAAAACTCTACTAAAATCTGCAACAAAACAGCATACGGCTTTCTGTAATAATGAGTTTTATCATCATTAATTATTACGTTTACTCTTTCATCAACAAACGGTAATAAATCAGTTCTGTTTTTACGAAGATAAAGAGTAACGTCAAACTCATTGTAATCGATAACCTTTAATGCTGTAATCAAAGATTTCTGTACACCGCCTATTGTAAGATGAGGTATTACAAAAACTATTTTCTTTTTCATCGTTATCCTCTGTTATTTAATAAGCTTTGCAGGTACACCGGCAATAACTGAACCGGGTGTTGTAAATGATTTTGTAACAACCGCACCTGCACCAATCACACAATTATCAGCAATTTCTACATCACCAATTATCATAGCACCAATGCCAATATCAACATTAGAACCGATTTGTGGAACTTTGCTTTTTTCACCGGTTGCTTTATTTCCAAGAACGTTATTTCCGTGAAATATACAATTCTCACCAACGACACCATTGATTATTACGTTAGGGTGACAGATTCTTACACCCTTACCTACTCTACCGGGGGAAACTTCAATTTTCAAAAGCAATCCTATTTTTTTTATTCTTGCATCTAAAACTTTAATTCCTATTGAAACAAATTTAGAAAACAAAATGCACTTGGTGTTATCTCTTTTAAAACACATATATTCATATTTTCTCACGAGTGCAAGATATTTTTGAGTTTTGTTTTTAAAAGGGTTGCGTAATCTATACTGTAAAGAGTTTTTTTCTTTTGGTAAATATATATTCTTTTCAAACCCAATAAAAGTTTGGAGTTTTTCTTTACTATCTATTATGTATTCTGCCATATCAAAGCAACTCCATCCATTTCTCTGCAATATTTGAAAGTGAAAGCTCTTCCTTTATTTTGACTGCATTTTCCGAAAGTTTTTGCGATAATTCTTTATCACTTATAACCCTCTGCAAAGCATCAGAAAGTCTATTTTTATCTTTCATAGGTACCAGTATACCATTTTCACCGTTTTTAATAATAGCTTTAGCCCCTCCAACCGGACAGTCAGTACAAACAACCGGCAAACCTATTGCCATCGCTTCAAGCATTGCATTTGACATTCCCTCGTAATCTGACGAATTAACGTAAACAGCATCCTTGATAATTTCCTCGTGGACATTTAATGAGAACGGCTCAAAATCTACAAACTCACCAATTCCATTTTTTTCGATTAATTCTTTTGTATCTTTCAACGCTTTTTCATCGTCTGCATTTGCGGTATTTCCGATTATACGCAAACGATAATCTTCATAATTTTTATGTAATTCAGAGAAAGCGTCTACGAGAAGAGGAAGGTTTTTCTGATATGATATTCTGCAAAAGGTAGTTATATTTTTATTTCTTTCACCCTTATAACGTTCGGGGAAATTTTCTTTTAACGGGTTGAAAATTACCGTACCCTTTGAGGCAATGTTTTTAGGATATGCATTTTGCGCATCAGCAGTCTGAAAAACTGCTTTGTCTGCTCTTTCATAATACTTCTTAATAAATTCATATCCGTATCTGTGTTTCATAAGTCGGTTGGAATCGCAGCGTTCAGAAATAATAATTCTATTATTTGTTTTCCTACCTGCTAAAAGAACTATCGGAATTGACGGCTGCAAAAAAGCAACAACCGTGGCATCGGATCTTAATTTCAAGATTTTTTCAAGTGCCTTTATTTCTTTATGATAATTAGAAACAAATGAAATGTAAGAAAACGAAACAGGAACTGTTTTGTTCATTTTTTCAAAAGGCTTACACAAAAAAGAACTCAACACACGCAAAAGAGTGTAAATAAAATCCTTAATAACTGAATTTTCAAAAAACTCTCTCAATATTAAGAGAGGGATATTTTTATCTAAATCTCTGTTTATTACATCTTCTTTTTCGCAAGAGGTTAAAAGAAACTCACAATCATAACCGTTTTTATAAAACTCATTTGTAAGAATAGAGGCAACTCTTTCTGCACCGCCACCCTTTAAAACAGGCATAACCATTAAAACTTGCTTTTTATTCATATAAATAATCTTCCTACCGTTTTTTCATACACTTTATAAATAAACCAAAAAGCTTTTCCGTAACAACGCATTTTTAAAGTATTATTATCGTAGGCATTGTCTTTTAAAATTTTATTTTTCACTTCAAGCATTTGTTTTTTACATATAATTTTATCATCTCTGCTTAATCCGTCGTATATGTTAAAAACATTAAAAGCAACTCTTGAAATATATGCTTTTTGAACACCATTCAACGCACTAAAGGATGCTGATGAAAACAAAACCAATTCGTTTAGAACAGCTACAATGCTTTTGAAATGTTGAACTGTTTTGTTTG
>JAZUQS010000022.1:0-3757 GCA_045605825.1 Acutalibacteraceae bacterium | reverse complement strand
TATTTATCAAGAGAAGGAAGATTCATTGCAACGAGTACGTCAGGCTTGCCTACGATAGGAGAGCCGATAGGCTCGTCACTAACGATAACGCTACAGTTTGCTGTACCGCCACGCATTTCAGGACCGTATGAAGGAAGCCAGGAAACCTGCTTGTTTTCAAGAAGTCCTTTATATGCTACAAATTTTCCGGCAAAAAGAATACCCTGACCGCCGAAACCGGCAAAAAGAATGTTACATGTATTACTCATTATTTTGCCTCCTCTGCATAAATATCTTTATAAACTCCGAGAGGATAATAAGGAAGCATATTTTCCTCAAGCCACTGAAGAGCTTTTACAGGAGTCATACCCCAGTTTGTAGGACAAGTTGAAACAACCTCAACAAGTGAGAAGCCTTTTCCGTCAATCTGATTCTGGAATGCTTTCTTAATAGCTGCTTTTGCTTTTCTTACGTTTGAGGGGTTATTAACAGCAACTCTTTCAAGATATGCTGCACCGTCAACGTTTGAAAGGAGCTCACAAACCTTAACGGGATAACCTACTGTATTAACGTCTCTACCGTAGGGTGAGGTCTGAGTAACCTGACCGGGAAGAGTTGTAGGAGCCATCTGACCGCCTGTCATACCGTAGATTGCGTTATTAACGAAGATAACAGTGATGTTTTCACGTCTTGCAGCTGCATGAACTGTTTCAGCAGTACCGATAGCAGCAAGGTCACCGTCACCCTGATATGTAAATACTATATTGTTTTCAGGGTCTGCTCTCTTAACACCTGTAGCAACTGCCGGTGCTCTACCGTGAGGAGCCTGAATAAAATCACAAGTGAAATAATCGTAAGCCATAACTGAGCAACCAACAGGAGCAACACCGATAGTTCTACCGTCAATGCCAAGCTCGTCAATAACTTCAGCTACGAGTCTATGAATAATACCGTGAGTACAACCGGGGCAATAATGGAGTGTTGCATCGGTTAATGTCTTCGGTTTTTCAAATACTACTGCCATTATTTGTCGCCTCCTTCGTTTACTTCCATAATCTTTGCAAGAACTTCTTCGGGTGAAGGAATCATACCGCCTGTACGGTTGCAAAGATATACGGGCTTCTTGCACTCTGTTGCAAGCTTAACGTCTTCAATCATCTGACCCATATTCATTTCAACTGAAATAAATGCTTTGCATTTATCAGCAGCTTCTCTTAAAACTTTTTTGGGGAAGGGCCAAAGAGTGATAGGACGAATCATACCAACCTTAACACCCTTTGCTCTTGCTTCAACGATAGCGTTTTTAGCAACACGGGCTGTAATACCGAAAGATACGATACAGATTTCTGCATCATCCATAAGATATTCTTCATAAAGAACTTCGTTTTCTTCAATAGTTTTATATCTTGCGAATCTTTCGAAGTTTGTTTTCTCAAGCTCTTCGGGCTTAAGGTAAAGAGAGTTAACGATATTATGCTTTCTCTCGCCCTTTGTTCCTGTAAGTGCCCAAGGCTTTTCGAAGGTATTGGGTTTTGTTTCGGGAAGCTCAACAGGCTCCATCATCTGACCCATTGTACCGTCTGCAAGAATCATTGCAGGCATTCTGTACTTGTCAGCAAGGTCAAAAGCAGTGCTTGTAAGGTCTGCCATTTCCTGAACTGATGACGGTGCAAGAACAATTTTGAAGAAGTCACCGTGGCTACCGCCTTTTACAGCCTGAAAATAGTCAGACTGTGAGGGCTGAATACCGCCAAGACCGGGGCCGCCTCTCTGAACGTTAACTATAAGACAAGGCACATCGCT
Organism: Acutalibacteraceae bacterium; assembly: GCA_045605825.1. Taxonomy (GTDB): domain Bacteria; phylum Bacillota; class Clostridia; order Oscillospirales; family Acutalibacteraceae; genus DTU089. The sequence continues at coordinate 1,975 of JAZUQS010000022.1, read as the reverse complement.
ACCTGCGATATAAGAAATACCTTCACTTTTAAGTGATACTCCGGGGCTTGAGCTTGAGGTCATAACTCTTTTACCTGTTGCGGCAACACCGAGTACCATATTGATTGCTGCGATTTCACTTTCAGCCTGAAGGAAAACACCGCCAACTTTAGGCATACGCTTTGCCATATAAGCAGCAATTTCAGTCTGAGGAGTGATAGGATAACCGAAGTAATGCATACAGCCTGCTCTGATAGCAGCTTCAGCAATAGCTTCATTTCCTTTCATTAAAACTTTCTCACCCATTTATCTCACCTTACCTTTCAACAGTTATAGCACAGTCGGGACACATTGTTGCACAAAATGCACAACCTACGCATTTACTTTCATCAATGCAATGTGCCGGATGGTGACCTTTTGCATTAAGTTTTGAAGAGTCAAGCTCTACAATTTTTTTCGGACAAGCAGCTACGCATAAACCGCAACCCTTGCAAACATTTTCCGAAAACGTTACTTTTGCCATAATTCTGCCTCCTGTTTTAGTTGATAGATTAAACTATCTTTTTTTGTAAAGTCAGCGGAAACAGATTTTCTACTTTTCCGTTGAGATTATTTATTAAATCAGCTCTTACAGTTGTCATTTTTACAGGCAAGCCTGTAATTGAGCTAAGCTCGTTAACACTGTCAAGAGAATTTATAACGTCTTGCGCATCGGTTAAACCACCGATATTTGAGTTATTTACTATCGCCGTAAACTTGATGTTACAAGCGGTTTCAATTTCTTGCATTATCTCGTAAGCAGACTGAGCATCAGGAGTTAAAGGACGGTATTTATTGAAAACAAAAAGCATTTCGTAATCATTTTCGTCTTTAATTGCATCCGCATATCTGCCGAGAGCATAAGCACCGCGGTCATCACCGCCAATATCCATTATCGTCTTTTCTTCGCGTTTGTCAAGTAAAGAATATACCTCTTGAGGTAAAGCAGGCAAATCAACGTTTGAGCTTGCAAACTCTGACGATATAAGCTTTATACCAGCCTCGGTAAGCTCTTCTAAGCTATCACGAGTTCTGAAATAAGGGTTAACGATATCAAGGTCGGCAATAACTACCTCTTCGCCAAGGGCTTTAAGATGCAAAGCGTAGTTAACGGCAATATTTGTTTTACCGCTACCGTAATGCCCTGCGAAAAGAGTCATTCTTTTAATCTGCATCTTAATCACCTTCTTTTTTACATTATATCGTAATTAATAAGCGCAGAGAAATTGATGAAGCGAAGTGTTTACGAACCGAAGCTGTACAAGGGTACTGCGAGGTGAGTAAACGCTCTGATTCGCAATTTATCAAAGCTTATTTCTCTGAAACCGTAATTAATAAGCGCAGAGAAATTGATGAAGCAGAGTGAGTTACGAACCGAAGCTGTACAAGGGTACTGCGAGGTGAGTAAACGCTCTGATTCGCAATTTATCAAAGCTTATTTCTCTGAATCTTACCGCTTGTTGTCTTGGGAAGTTCATCTCTGAAAACAACAATTCGGGGATATTTATAAGGAGCAGTTTTCTCCTTAACATAATTCTGGATTTCCTTTTTAAGCTCGTCTGTGCCCTCTTTGCCGGGAACAAGAACGATGCTTGCTTTAACAACCTGACCTCTAACCTCGTCGGGTGCGGCAGAAACGCCACATTCGAGAACGTAAGGAAGCTCCATAATAACGCTTTCAATTTCAAACGGTCCTATACGGTAGCCTGATGACTTGATAACGTCATCAACTCTACCGACGTACCAATAGAAGCCGTCTTCATCCATCCAGGCAACGTCACCTGTATGGTAGTAACCGTCGTGCCAAACCTCGTCTGTTTTTGCCTGATCGTTGTAATAACCTGTAAACAAGCCACAGGGAGCACCGTCTTTAACATTAACTACTATTTCGCCGTTTTCACCAACGTTTACCTTGTTGCCGTCGGAATCAAGAAGGCAAACGTCGTAAATAGGTGCA
>JAZUQS010000021.1:0-33695 GCA_045605825.1 Acutalibacteraceae bacterium | reverse complement strand
AGACTATTTTAAGAAATTATTTTCCTTATCTTTATTTTTGGTTAATTTGCCACAAAATTCAAACAACACAACAATATGCAGAAATTTATTTTTCAAAATACGCAATATATTGTGGTGAACATACTTTCTGTTTCAGATTGGTCAAATTTTTCCTTATTTTTTATGCAAGTTAAACAATCAAAAATCAGTATTTAAGACTCTCAACAGTCACTTTTTCAATAACAGGCAGGAACATTTTTGCTTCATTTATTGCACCCTCAAGAGAATGGTCACGGTAGTTTCCGCATTCTGCAGCAGAAACTCCGGGAATCTCACCTTCATAAGACGCAATAAAAGCAAAAGCATCCTGAGTGAGTTTAATGGCGTCAGCTTCGCTCATATCACGCACAAGAAAATAGAATCCTGTACGGCAACCCATAGGTCCGAAATAGATGATTTTGTCTGTGAAATCAGAATTTCTGACAAATGTTGCAAAAAGATGTTCAACTGTGTGAATAGCACCCGTTTCCATAACCTCTTCAACGTTAGGTCTTCTTGTTCTGATGTCGTAAGTAACAACGTCGCCGTCAATTCTTGAGATATACATACCTCTCATAAGTTTTGTATGGTCAACGTTAAAGCTTTCAATTCTTTCCATATTATTCACCTGAAAATTATTTTTTGATTTATTATCATTATTTTTTCTTATGCTTTTAAAAAAGTCAGTAAGAATTCGGGAGCATTCCTCTTCCATAAAACCGCCCTCGTAAGAGGGTTTGTAGCTGAAATCAGAGGCGAAAAGATTCACAACAGAGCCACAAGCACCGTTTTTATTATCGTAAGCCCCAAAAACAACGTTTTTAATTCTTGAATTTATGATAGCACCGGCACACATAGGGCAAGGCTCCAAGGTAACGTATAAATCACATTCCCAAAGACGCCAACCGCCAAGCCTTCTGCAAGCTTCGTTAATAGCCTCTGTTTCCGCGTGAAAAAGAGCATTTTTCCCTTTTTCACGTCTGTTTCTGCCTCTGCCGATTACCTTATTGCCGATAGTAACTACCGCCCCTACGGGCACCTCACCATCGTCGAAGGCTTCCTTTGCTAAAAGCAAAGCCTCTTGCATAAATATTTCTTTCATATCAGTAAGTTGTGGGTGTTGTTGTAAGTGTAGTAATTGCCTGAATAACGAAAAGGATAACGCCGACTATCATTAAGGGACTGCTTACAAACTTACCGAAACGTGTTTTAAGTGAAAGCTCGGTTGCTTCACCACGGTCGCTTAATATACCTTCGTCTTTGTATTTCTTAAGGTAGATTATAAGAGCTATAACACCAGCAACAAAGCCAACACCGGAAGCTATATAGAAATAAAGGTTTGCTGCATGCTCGTCAAAATAATACATCAATACTGATGATACGCAGGAAAGAGAGTTTACGAGAGCGTGGATTATAATACCCGTCCAAAGACTGTCTGTAGCAATAACGGCGTAACCGATAAAAAGTGCGCAGATAAACGCAAAAGGAATTTGCACTGCATTTCCGTGTAAAACCGCAAATACGAAAGCTGAGCCGAGAATAGCAAAGCCGTTACCGTATTTTTTAAGGCTGTGCATCATAAGACCTCTTGCACCGAATTCCTCAATAAGAGGTGGAACTATTGCAGATGCAAAAAACATCAAAATAATATCCATTGTGTTTGAGGGGTCTTCTATCGCAGAGTAAGAAGAATAAACACCAAAACTTTCTGCAAAGGCTCTTAAAACAGAGGTGATATAGTTAGCAACGAGAGAACCACCGAAGCCTATAAGTATAAGTAAAACTGTTTTCGTAGCATCCTTGGGCTTACCGTAGCTTATTGGTGTTTTTTCTTTAGCTGGAGCGAATGTCCTGTAAGCGAGAAAGAAAGCACCGCCAACTGTTACTATAGAATAAAAAACCGCAAAAGCACAGCTAAAGGTTAAGCTTGTAGAGTAAAGCTCTGATACTCGGGGGAAAACAATAAGCATTGAAAAAGCGTAAGACAAAACAAGAAGGAAAATAAGAGCAAGACCGGCACGGTTACCCGCTTTTTTTATAAGCTTTTCTTGTTTTCTTCTTAATTGATATTGTCTTTTTCGCTCTTCAATATAATTTGTGTCCATAAATCCGCCGGGGTATCCGTAATGATATTGAGGATTGTTTCCCATTTGAGCATTGTTATAAACAGCAGAGGGAGAGGGTGCATATTGTGGAGCTTGTTGAGGGTTTTGCTGATACGGATTGTTTGTATAAGCATGCCCTTGGTTGTATGCACCGTAATATATTGGTTGTTGAGGTGGTTGTGTATTAGGATTTATAGGCGGGGTTGTAGAATTTTGGGGGAAACCGCTACCTACAGGGTTACCATGATTGTTATTTAAAAAATCGTTCATAATTTTTCCTTTCACCGATTAGGTTACTAAAATTATATCAATAAACTAAATAAATATCAACTCATAAATTGTGTACGCATAATGAATTTTTACAAGATGTAGTATTGCGAAAAAAATCAAAACAATGTATAATTTTAAGTGGCAATTTTACAGATGAAAATAAAAAACAAGGATTGGTATAAATGGAAAAAACAACCCACAGATTAAAAATCGCAGGGGAAGAATACAGAATTGTTTCAACTGAATCTACAGAGTATATGAGCGAATTAGCTCACGAAATAGATTTAAAGATGAATGACATTCTCAGAGGTAACCGTGTATCTACAACTCAAGCGGCAGTGCTTGTTGCTTTAGAGTATGCAAACGAAGCAAAAAAACACGGTGGCGATTCAGATAACCTACGTATGCAGCTTAAAGCGTATCTTGAGGATGCGGCTCAGGCAAAAAGCGAAAGAGATTTCTATAAGCGTGAGGTTGAAAGACTTAAGGCAATCGGTAATGCAGATAATAAACAAGGTAGTCTTTGGGGTTAATTATGGAAAAGCTTAAGATAAAAAAAGTTCGTGAAAATGCAAAAGTGCCCTTCAGGGCAACAAGCGGTAGTGCGGGTCTTGACCTTTGTGCTGCTATCGACGAGCCTGTCGTTTTAAAAGGCGGTGCTACTGCAGTTATACCTACCGGTATTGCAATAGCCTTACCCTCAAATGAATACGGTGCATTCGTTTTCCCAAGAAGCGGAATTGCTATTAAGCACGGTATCGGTCTTCTTAATTCAGTTGGCGTTGTTGACAGCGATTACAGAGGGGAAATAATGGTTGGTGTTATTAACCAGATTTCCGAGGAATACGTTATTCAACCGGGCGAAAGAGTTGCTCAAATGGTAATTATGCCCGTAAGCATGATGCCTGTTGAAGAGGTTACAGAGCTTGACGAAACCGTCCGCGGTGACGGTGGCTTTGGCTCAACAGGTAAACAATAATTAAGTTATGAGGTAGAAAAATTGTCTACTATTGCAGCAATTGCTACCGCACAGGCGGCGGCAGGTTTAGGAACAATAAAAATATCAGGTGAAGAGGCTCTGTTAGTTGCTGACAGGGTTTTTTCTTCCGTTTCAGGAAAAAAGCTTCAGGATATGAAAGGCTATACCGCCCTTTACGGCAAGGTTCATGACGGTGAAACCGTTCTTGACGATGCAGTTGCCCTCGTTTTCAGAGCACCTAAAAGCTACACGGGTGAAGATGTTGTTGAGCTTAGCTGTCACGGCGGTCTTTTTGTGTTGAAAGGAGTTTTACGTGCGGTGTTTAATGCGGGTGCCGTTGCTGCCGAGGGTGGCGAGTTTACAAAGAGAGCATTCCTTAACGGCAAAATGAAGCTTTCAGAGGCAGAGGCAGTTATGTCGCTGATATCTGCTTCAGGTGAAGAGGCGAGAGCAGCAACACTTAATGCTCTTGACGGTGCTTTAAGCAGAGAAATTGATGAATGTAGAGATGAGCTTGCAAGAACGGCGGCTTTTCTTGCGGCGTGGGTAGATTATCCCGATGATGAAATCCCTGAGCTTACAGACAGTCAGATGCTTGAAACGATAACAACCGTAAAAGCAAAGCTTCAAAAGCTTTTAAACGGCTTTGATGCAGGTCAGGCAATTCTTGAGGGTATTGATACCGCTATTGTAGGCAGACCAAACGTTGGAAAATCAACTCTTATGAATGCCCTTACGGGAAGAGAAAGAGCAATTGTTACTTCAATTGCGGGTACAACGAGAGACGTCCTTGAGGAAACCGTAAGAATAGGTAATGTTACTTTAAGACTTGCTGATACCGCAGGTATAAGAAGCGATACTGATGATGAAATAGAAAAAATCGGTGTCGTTAAGGCGAAAGAAAGATTCGACAGAGCAAGTCTTGTGCTTATGGTGCTTGACGGTGGCGAGGAGCTTTCAAAGGACGATGAAGAACTTATAGAGCTTTGCAAAAATAAAACCTCAATAGTTATAATTAATAAGGCGGATAAAGAAAAAAGGCTTTCAACCGAAAAGGTGAAAGCACTGTATAACGGCGAAAGAATCGTTGAAATTTCTGCTAAAGACCGCAAAGGTATAGAAAAGCTTACTGAAATGGTTGAAGAGGCGGTTGGTACTGCAAACTTTGACCCATCGGCACCTCTTATTACAACAGAAAGGCAAAGAGACTGTGTTGTAAAGGCGGTAGAAAATCTTCAGGAAGCAGAGGACGGGCTTGAAATGGGCATCACGCCTGATGCTATAAACGTTTGTATTGACTGTGCAGTTGAGAATCTTTGCGTGCTTACAGGTGAAAAAGCAACTGAAACAATAGTAAACGAGGTTTTCAAAAATTTCTGCGTAGGTAAATGATTAATATAAAAAACAAACGGGAGTGTACTTTTAAAAACACTCCCATTATATTTTTAAATCAGTTAAAATTTGTATTAATAATTTTTTTAATAGCCTCTTCGGTTGGGTAATCAAGAATTATCCAGCCGATTTTTTTGTTTTTCTGTAAAGCTAAACCGTTGAATTTTTTAAGAATATATTTTGAAGCACTTTTTGGTGAGCGATATACCTTTGCCGCAGAAAAGAAATTTAAAACGACGTCTTTTTTTGAGAAATTTCCGTTAAGTGTAGGTAAAATTGCCTTTTCCCATTTAGGCTTTGAGTCCATTTTATATTTATCTTGTAAAACAAGCGTTTCCGTTTTTTCAACAGAATCCGTTTTTCTAAAGTTCAAAACGCTGTAAGGTGACGTTGTTACAATACCGCTATGGTCCCATTCGCAAGCGTTGAGACCCCAACAAGAGTTATTATAGAATTTGTTTTTCTTGTTATCTGCAAAGCGGTTGAAAAGAATCAGCTTTCCCCTTACTTCTGAAAGACGGGGGATTGAGTTTTTCAAATACCAAAGCTCAGGATTTTTAGAAATTTCTTCAAAAAATTCATCCGAGGTATCGTTATCGCTTTTGCCGTCATCCTTTTTAACGCTAACAATAATAAATTCCGACGGATTTTCTTTGAGAAAGCTTTCGCAGTCGGCTAAAATATCTGTGAGTAAAATTACTTCATTTTTCTTTTTATCCTTATAGCAGTCCATAATAGAATGAACAGCTTTTAATGTGTTCCCATCCTTTTCAAGACGGATATCAAGAAAACGTATTCCCATATAGAGCTGCTCTTTAATTGATTTGTTCTGACATTGGGTGATATAGCGGAAGTTCACAAAGCAAGCACAAGAATTGTGAGTGCCTGCAAGGTTAATATCAGAAATAAAAGTATCGTCGGATACGGTTTTTAACCAACTATTCATTTTATCACCCCTACTTAATTGTGACTTAAGTTTATCATATTTCTTTTTAAGATACAAGACAGATAAAAAACCGTTTTTTCGACGAAATACACTATAATTTGACAATTTTTTGTATATTTGAGATGTTGCAAAAAGTTTGCTGATATGGTACTATTGTATATGTATAATTGTATAGATGTACCTTCAGGTGACGTTGGTGCAGTATTTTATGATATGAGGGATTAATTTGTTAGATAAAAGCGTAACTTTTGTTAAAAATAATATGAAGGCATTTTTAGTGTTTGCCGACGTTGCATCATTGCTTTTTGCAATATGGCTTTCAGCAGCATTAAAATTCGATGCTGTAATAAGATTGCCTAAATGGTTTTTAAGTAACTTTATTTATATCGGATTGGTAAGTATTGTAACAATGCTTGCATCATTCTTTTTCTTTAAAATATATAGAAGAATGTGGCAGTATTTTATTGCAAGAGATTATGCCGATTTAATGAAAGCTTTTGCCATCGCAAAGATTATTACGTACATTTGCTTTTCGTTTATTTGGTTTGAATATACCCGTGCTTTTATAACTTGGGCTTTCCTTGATGCAGTTATTAGCTTTGTTTGGATAGTTGCTACAAGAGGCTTGGTTTTCATCGGCTACTCTTTATGGAAAAAGAAAATTATAGCAGAAAATAATCTTGAACAGGGTAAAAAGAAAAAGGTTATGATAATCGGTGCGGGCGGTGCCGCTATGCGCCTTATTTCAGAGCTTAAAAATGCAAGAAACTCTGCAAGATATATAGTTGTTGCTCTTATTGACGACAGCAAGCGTAAACAGGGTGAAATGCTTTACGGTGTTAAGGTTTACGGCGGAAGAGATGATATAGTAAGGGTTGCAAAGGAGCTTGACGTTGACGAGATTTATTTCGCAGTACCCTCTGCTACTGAATCAACAAAAAAAGAGATTCTTGAAATATGTAATAAAACAGGCTGTGTGCTTAAGACTTTACCTAAAATTACAGCTATAAAAGAAAATCAAAACATCGAAAATCAGCTTCGTAAGGTTGACTATACCGACCTTTTAGGACGAGAGCAGATAAAGCCCGACCTTTCAGGTGCATTCGAACTTCTCAAAGATAAAACCGTTCTTGTAACGGGTGGCGGTGGCTCTATCGGCGGTGAGCTTGTAAGGCAGATTGTAGGTAGCGGTGTAGCTAAAAACGTTATCATTTTTGAAATCGCCGAAAACGGTGCTTACGAAATTCAGCAGGAGCTTCGCAGAAAATACCCCGAAGCAAAGCTAACTGTGCTTATAGGCTCTGTAAGAGATGAAAAAAGACTTTGTGAGGTATTTGAAGAATACCACCCCGATATTGTTTATCATGCCGCTGCTCATAAGCACGTGCCGCTTATGGAGGATAGCCCCAAGGAAGCAGTTAAAAACAATGTTTACGGAACCTTTAATCTTGCAAAAACGGCCGATAAATACGGCGTTAAGCGTTTCGTTATGATTTCCACGGACAAGGCTGTTAACCCCACAAACGTTATGGGTGCAACAAAGCGTGTCTGCGAAATGATTGTTCAGTCCTTTAATAAGAAATCAAATACAGATTTCGTTGCAGTTCGTTTTGGTAATGTTTTAGGCTCAAACGGTAGCGTTATTCCTCTTTTCAAGGAGCAAATTGAATCGGGTGGTCCCGTTACGGTTACTCACCCTGATATTATTCGTTACTTTATGCTTATTCCCGAAGCAGTATCTCTCGTGCTTCAGGCAGGTGCAAATGCAAAGGGTGGCGAAATATTCATTCTCGATATGGGTTCACCCGTTAAAATCCGTGAGCTTGCAGAAAACCTTATAAGACTTTCGGGTCATATACCCGGTGAGGATATTGAAATTAAATATACAGGTCTTCGTGACGGTGAAAAGCTTTACGAAGAGCTTCTTATAAGTGAAGAGGGTATTCAGAAAACTGAAAGCAACCTCATTTACGTTGCAAGGCCTATGGAATTTGATAGCGAAAAGCTTTTCCTTCGCCTTGATGAGATGAAAAAGAATATTGAAACGGCATCAAACAAAGAAATTGTTGACGTTATAAAAGAGCTTGTACCTACGTTTACACCAAATAACGCAGCGTATAACGATATTGAGGAAGAAAAGGAAACAGTAACTGTCTGAGGGTGATTTTGTGAGATATGCGCTTATTGGTTGCGGAAGAGTTTCCGCAAGTCATATTAAAGCAGCAAAATTAAATAACCTTGAAATCACTGCTTTGTGCGATATAAATCCCGAAAAGGCTACTAGGCTTGCTCGGGAAAATAATCTTGAAAACGTTAGTGTTTTTAGTGATTATAAGGAAATGCTGGAGAGTGTAAAGCCTCAGCTTGTTGCTATTGCAACATGGAGTGGCTGCCACGGAGAAATTGCAGAATACTGTGCTTTAAACGGCTTTAACTTCATTGTAGAAAAGCCTATAGCTATGAGCATTGAAGAGGCTGATAAAGTTATAAAAGCCGTTGAAAAAACGGGTGTTAAAGCGTGCGCATGTCATCAAAACCGGTTTAATATCGCTGTGCAAGAGCTGAAAAAAGCGATTGATAACGGTCGCTTCGGTAAGCTTTCTCACGGTAACGTTAATATTCGTTGGTGCAGACGTGAGGATTATTACAGTCAGGATGACTGGAGAGGTAAATGGGCTACCGACGGCGGTGCTCTTATGAATCAATGTATTCATGGAATTGATTTATTAAGATGGATTATGGGTGACGAAATAGAGTCTGTTTACGGCTCTGTAAGAAACCGTCATCACCCCTACATAGAAGCAGAGGATATCGGCGTAGCGGTAGTAAATTTCAAAAGCGGTGCAGTTGCTACGATAGAGGGCACGGTAAACACTGTTGAAGATTTTGAAGAAACCCTTTCTGTTTTCGGTGAAAACGGTATGGTACGCCTTGGCGGTATGAACGCAAGCACTATTGACGTATGGCAGTTTAAGGATGAAGATGCGGCAGACAGAGACAGACGTGCAGTTGAAGAAATCGCTCCTAACCTTTACGGTAACGGACATACAAGTCTGTATCGTGACGTTATCGAAGCAATAGAAAATAACCGTACACCCTACGTTGACATTTACGCAGGCAAAAGAGCTTTAGAATTGGTTTTATCAATCTATAAAAGCTGCAAAGAGGGTAGGGAAGTGCAGTTCCCTATTGATTCATTTGCTACTACAGAAATGATAGAAAAATAAAAGAGCAAAAAATCACGTATAAAAGAAAACAGGCATATTCAGTTTTTGCTGAATATGCCTGAGTTTTTTTAAAAAAGATTATTTTACTGTGAACATTGAAAGCATGGTTTCAAAATCTTCGGAATAATCCTTGGCTGAAACGGGAGTTTCATATCTTATTTCAATACTTCCGCCCTTGCCGTTGTCAACGCAATATACTGTTGTGATAATGTCATCTGCTTTGTCACCCGTTTGAGAGCGGTAAGCAGAGTTTTTGCTACCGATATCCAAAGCGGCACTTTCACCCATTTCACCGTAAAAAGCAATAGTATCAAGGCAAAGATTATCATAGCTTACATCGTTTAAAGGTGTAATAGTCATTTTTACCTTGTCGTTATCCTTTGAGGTGATAGTGGTAATACCGTCTTCTGTTTCCGTTGAAGTGAAGGCGGTGATATCAACAAGAATAGCATAACCCTTGTTGTTTGTAACAAGCGGTTTTTTATTTGTTGTATCCACAATTTCATTCTGTGAAACCGAAACAGAATCTCCGTCGGGTGCTTTATTTTTGCCCGTTAATTTTTCCATATAGGGCAACAAAACAATGATTGCAACAATTAATACAACAACGCCGCAAATGGCAGAAATTGTAATAATGCGTTTCTTTTTATTAGTCATAGTTAATTAAGCCTTGTCCTTTGAACCGAAAAGCTCGATTTTTTCGCGAACAGTTTCTTTAATTGCTTCGCAGCCGGGAGCAAGAAGCTTTCTGGGGTCGAAGCCTTTACCCTGAAGGTCTTTACCTGCTTCAATGTATTTTCTTGTTGCATCCTGGAATGCAAGCTGACACTCTGTGTTAACGTTGATTTTTGAAACACCGAGAGAAATAGCCTTCTGAATCATATCAGCGGGGATTCCTGTACCACCGTGAAGAACGAGAGGCATTGTGCCTGTTTTTACCTGAACTGCTGCAAGAGTATCGAAAGAAAGACCTGCCCAGTTTTCAGGATATTTACCGTGAATATTACCGATACCTGCTGCGAGCATTGTAACACCGAGGTCTGCAATCATTTTGCATTCGTCGGGGTCTGCACATTCGCCTGCACCAACAACGCCGACTTCCTCGCCACCGATTGTACCAACCTCAGCTTCAATAGAAAGACCTTTTTCTTCGCAGATAGCAACAAGCTCTTTTGTTTTAGCAATGTTTTCGTCGATGGGATAGTGAGAACCGTCGAACATAATTGAAGAAAAGCCTGCTTCAATACAAGCCTTTGCACCTTCGTATGAACCGTGGTCAAGGTGAAGAGCAACGGGAACTGTGATGTTAAGGTCTTCAATCATAGCCTTAACCATGTTAGCAACAGTTTTGAAGCCGCACATATATTTACCTGCACCCTCAGAAACACCGAGGATAACGGGGGACTTCATCTCTTCAGCTGTAAGAAGAATGGATTTTGTCCATTCAAGGTTGTTGATGTTGAACTGACCAACTGCATAGTGGCCTGCTTTTGCTTTTGTAAGCATTTCTTTTGCATTAACTAAAGCCATTTGGAACACTCCTATATACTAAAAATTTTTTAAACGAATTTATTTAGAAACAGTTTTTCTGTTTTTAAATCGAAATTAAATATTTTCTTCGCGTAAATCAAGCACGATTTCCTTTTTTCCTGGAACCAATTTCGTATATTTAACACCTGCTGCATCAAACATTCTTTTTGAAGCACGAGTCTGAGGTGTGTCGGCATATTTATCTGAAAGATAAACAACCTCTGTAATACCGCTTTGAATAATTGCCTTTGCACATTCGTTGCAGGGGAAAAGAGCAACGTAAATTCTGCTGCCTGCAAGGCTTCTTCCTCTGCAGTTGAGGATAGCGTTTAATTCTGCGTGACAAACGTAAAGATATTTTGTGTCGTAAGCATCATCGGCACTTCTGTCCCAAGGGAAAACCTCATCGTCGCACCCTGCGGGGAAACCGTTATAGCCAACGGAAAGAATTCTGTTTTCGTTGTTTACGATACAAGCACCAACCTGAGTATTCGGGTCCTTACTTCTTTCGGCGCAAAGCATTGCCGCACCCATAAAGAATTCGTCCCAGGAAATATAGCCTTCTCTTTTTGACATATAAAGCCCTCGCAATACTAAGTTAGTAATTTGAATCCGTTCAAATCCATTATACATTATACAATTAATCATTTGATTTTTCAACACTATTTAATTAAATTTGAGGATAAGAAATCAATATAATTTATAATTTTAAGGTAATCTTAACTTTAATTGCGAAATAAGAAAAATAAAACACTGTTCATTTGGTATTCTTATGGGTAGACAGAAAGTGGATGTTCTGTAATAAAATTGGTAAGGGTGTATTATTAATCAAAGCTTAGTACACTCACAACAGGAGAAAAAATATGGAAAAAGGTTATTTTAAAAGAATACTCAGTATGGTAAAACCTCGCGATCTTGTTTATTGGTGGACTTTAAGACTGTTGATGATAGGCGGCATCATTCTTCGTCTTATTGAGTCCGACGAGCTCGGTATGTATCAGCCTATGCAGATGGCTGCAAACCTTGTAGGTATGTTTGCTTTTGAAATTTGTCAGGCATTCCCTAAGGGAAGCTTTCCGAGAAATCTTCCTGCATATTTTCAGCACGTAACAATATTAGGATTTTTCCTTGCAAGCTTCGGCGGTGCGTTCCTCAATTTCTATTATATCGTTCCCGCATATGATAAAATTCTTCATATGTTCGGCTGTGCTGAAGCAGTGTTTATAAGCTATGAGCTTGTTACTGCAATGCAAATAAGAGATAAACACGTTTGTCCTCCTAAAATTTTAGCGTTAGCAGCATTTGGTATGGCGTTTATCTTCGCAGCAGGCTGGGAGCTCTTCGAATTCTCGTTTGACCAGTGGTTTGGCGGCGATGCTCAGCATTGGAGTCTTGAGCTTGCAATACAAGAGGCAGGCAGCAAGGAAGATATATTTATGCTTATCCCTCTTGATGAAGAGCGTTTTGAAGCACGATTTGCTATTATGGACACTATGGGGGACGCAATTCTTAATGCCCTCGGAGCAATTCCTATGTATCTTATCTTAAGAAAATGGCCATACAAGCATATGGGTAAGAACAATGTGAACAAAATGATTGAGGAAGAATTAGCAAAAAACACCAAAGAAACAGTAAAAATTTAATTTGTTTTAAATTATTATTGATTATTTGTAAAAAAAGATATATAATCAGTATGTATAATTAAAAGGAGGAATTCCTATGTCCAAAAAGATATTGGCAGTTGTACTGTCACTTATTCTTGCATTTTCGGTAATTACTGTTCCTGCAAGTGCATTAGACGTTTCTGCACTCGGTAACATTTCTATCGAAAACGTTTTCAATTCGTTAATTGACAGACTTCTTTCATTTGTTCTTTCATATCTCAATATGGTATGGCCCGGTTATGAGGATGGATGGGCAACAGAAGAAGAATACGTTCCCGAAAATTTCTATGCAGGTGAAGAAACCTTTGACAAAGCTGTTGACCCCAATGCAATTTGGGAGGTTGGTTATGCAGGTGCATCTCTCCTCGACGGAATTGAGCCTATGAACGGTGACTTCTTCCTCGCAGGTTCTCTTGAGCCTATTATGGGTCGTGTTCCCAGATCAATTCTTGACGACCAGAGAGTTCGCGTATTTGCAATCAGCGACGGTGTTGGCGGTATTGTTGTTAACGCAGTTATCGACGGCTTCGGCTTCTCTCGCGGTGACGTTATGGAAATCCGTTCAAGAATGGCTGAATTTGCTGCTGAACACAACGTTATCAGCATCAACGTTTCTGTTCTTCATCAGCACTCATGTATCGATACTCTCGGTATGAACGTACCTCTTGCTCAGGCTCTTATCTTTAATACAGGTAATGCAGCTTCAGGCGGTATCATTGAAAGCATGAAGGTTCAGAAGAATGAAGAGTTTATGGAAAATCTTTTCCAGAAAACTGTTCTTTCTATGAAAAAGGCTGTTATGAATATGAAGCCCGGTACTCTTTCTTACGGTTCAGCTGATATCGGCGATTATATCCGCGACAAGCGTGACCCTCAGGCAATTGACCCGATGATCCACAGACTCCGTTTCTCACCCATCGACGGTACAAACGAAACATGGATTCTTGAAGCAGGTATTCACTGCACAGGTTTAGGCGCAGGTCCTGACGAGCTTACAGCTGACTATCCCTACTACATTGAAAAAGCTATCCGCGAAGCAGAGGGTGCTAACGTAGTATTCGTTCAGGGTGCAGAGCTTGCTATCGGTACAAGATATTTTGACCTTTGTGTTGAATGTAACGAAATCCCCACAATCACAAAAACTGAAGACGGTGTTACAGTAAGCTGTCCCAACCGTTGCACAGAAGCTCAGACAGCTAAAGACCTTGGCGAAGCAGCTGATAAGTGGAATCCCATTCACGCAGAAGGAAAAACTGATATTCAGCGCATCAGCGATTACGGCTATACTCTTGCAACAAAGGCAATGGGTATTACAAACGAAATTCAGCTTGATCCCGTTCTTAACATTAAGCTTCAGGAAGTTCGTCTTGACGTTGATAACGAAATTCTTACTCTTGCAGCAAAAGAAGACATCCTTAACGCAGTTATCGTTAAAACAGATGACGGTTACAAGATGGTAACTGAAATCGGTTATATGGAGCTCGGTAACGAAGTTGGTATCTTCCTTTGTCCCGGTGAGTTCGATCCCATGCTTATCTATGGCGGTCCTGAATCAGGTAGCGCATCATGGTTTGGCGATGCTTGGGGATATGCTCCCGCAGCAGAGTTCTCAACCTGCGACAATATTATGGCATTCGGTCTTTGCAATGACCAGGGCGGTTACGTTCTCAGAGATAATGAATATCATTCAATTATCGGTGAAAACGAAGAAATTAACGTTCTTTCAAGAACTGCAGGTTCAACATTTGCAAACGCTTATGCAGAGCTCTTAAGCTCATTAGACGAAGCAGTTTAATATTTAATAAATTCAACCCCTTGGATTGTAAAACACAGAAAAAAAGAGGTAATACGGATGAAATCCGTGTTACCTCTCATTTTTTTCGCTTTCGCCTATTGTGGTGAGCATATGTAATGGTTTGGGCAGCTTAGTGATATTCTGCCTGATATCAGAGTGTTATTATTGCCCATCGGCAATAGTGGTATTAAAGCTTTTAGCTTTAGTGATATTTTATTCTTGAATAACTGACCGAAGGTCAATAACACTATGCAAAGCATTATATCACTGCAAAGTAATAAAACTCGCCGTGAGGCGAATAAAACTGGCGTTGTGTTCTTACAAACACAACGCCTATCCAAGGGGTTTTTGTCATAGTTACCATAAAACAAGAGTTGCTTTCGGCTCTTTGTCTATTTACAAAAATATTATTATTATGGTATACTAAAATATATATTTGTAAAGTTAAAGGCGGTTTGTTTTGTGGAAAGAAAAAGCGGTGTGCTTATGCATATATCATCCCTTTGGGGAGAGTATTCTTGCGGTAGCTTCGGGGCTTCTGCTAAAGAGTTTATAGACTTTCTTTCCCGAGGTGGCTTCTCATATTGGCAGGTATTACCCTTTGGGCTTGTTGACGAATGTAATTCACCTTATAAGTCATATTCCACCTTTGGAGGTAACCCGTATTTCGTAGATTTAGAAAAGCTTTTTCAAGACGGCTTAATTACCGAAGAAGAGCTTGATTCATCAAAGCAACAAACTCCGTATTCCTGCGAGTTTGACCGCTTGAGAGAAGATCGAGTTAAGCTTTTAATAAAGGCTTCAACAAGAGTCGGTAGCGAATTAAAAGAAAAAATCATTTCTTTTATAAATGGCAATAAGTATCTTAAGGATTTTTGTTGCTTTATGGCGTTAAAAGAGAAAAACAACCAAAAGGAATGGACTCTTTGGGAGGATACTTCGTTTGATAAAGACGTTGAATTCGGTTGGCAGTTTATTCAGTATGAATTTTTTACCCAATGGGCAGAAATAAAAAAATATGCCAATGAAAAGGGGATAGGCATAATCGGTGATATGCCGATTTACGTATCCTTTGACTCCTCTGATGTTTATTGGAGCAGAAGGCTTTTTATGCTCGACGATAACAACAAAATGACCGATGTTGCAGGCGTGCCACCCGATTATTTTGCGGAAGACGGTCAGCTTTGGGGTAACCCCCTTTATGACTGGAATGAAATGGAGAAGGACGGCTTCTCTTGGTGGAAGGATAGAATTTCTCTTGCGTTGAGCTTATTTGACGGCGTAAGAATTGATCATTTCAGAGCCTTTGAAAGCTTTTGGGCAGTAAAGGGTGACGCTAAAACCGCAAAAGAAGGCAAATGGGTAAAGGGTCCGGGAATGAAGCTTATTAATGCTCTTAAAAGCGTTTCGGGCGACAAGCTTATTATTGCCGAGGATTTAGGCGATATCACAAAAGAGGTTATTGAGCTTGTTGAAGAAAGCGGTTTCCCCGGAATGAGAGTTTTCCAGTTTGGCTTCTTTGGTGGAGACACTCCTCATAAGCCTCATAATTACGTGAATAATTGCGTTGCCTATTCAGGCACTCACGACAACAACACTCTTTTAGGCTATCTTTGGGAAACACCTGTAGACCAAAAGAATGAGGTTATGCGATATTGCGTTTGCGATGAAAATCAGTGGAATGAAAACGGTTGCAAAGCAATTATAAGAACAATTATGGCAAGTAATGCAGGTCTTGCAATTTTTCCTGTCCAGGATTTACTTGGCTACGGTAACGATACTCGCCTTAACGTGCCCGGCAGGGCAGAGGGCAACTGGCTTTACAGAATTACAAAAGAGCAGTTAAACCTTATTGATACCAATTATTACAAAAAATTAAATAAACTTTACGGCAGGTAATATTATGGCACAGTTAAAAGATATAACTTTATTTTTACTTGATATGGACGGTACCGTTAATTTAGGCTACGACCCTATTGACGGTGCAAAGGAATTTCTTGAAACCCTAAAAGCACAAGGTAAGAACTTTATTTTCCTTACAAATAATTCTTCAAAAAATGCTTTTGATTACGTTGAAAAAATGAGTTCTCTCGGCTTCCCTTGTGAAAGCGAAAACGTTTTTACTTCTGGTATGGCGGCAGGAATGTTTTTACAAGAAAATATAAAAGATTCTCTCGTTTACGTTTGCGGAACTGAATCTCTTAAAAAAGAGCTTAAAAACTATAACGTAAATATCAGCGAAGACGGAGTTGGTGCTGATACCGTTCTTTTAGGCTACGATACCGAGCTTGATTACAAAAAAATCCGTATAGTTTGCGACCTTCTCGATGCAGGAGCAGATTATTATGCAACGAATATAGATATGGTTTGCCCCATTGAAGGCGGAAGATATCTTCCTGACTGCGGCAGCTTTGCAGATATGTTTGAGAATGCAGTAAAAAGACGACCTCGTTTTTTAGGAAAGCCCGACAGAACAATGATTGATATTCTCGCAAAAAGAGAGGGCGTTGACTACGGTAAAATCGCTATGGTAGGCGACAGAATTTATACAGACGTAAAAACAGGCGTAAATGCAGGCGTTACTTCAATTCTCGTTCTTTCAGGTGAAACAACACTTGAGGATTGCGAAAAAAGTGACGTAAATCCTGATTACATACTCGCATCTGTAAAAGATATTTTAGAAGCAATAAAGTAAGGGGGCGTTTGAGTGTTTAAAAAAATAACGGCAATTATAACTGTAGCTTGCATACTCTTTTCATTATTATCAATAACCTTTACTACAAACGCTGTTTACCATGATGTGCAGGGGCTTATGGGCGATGCAAACGGTAATGCTATAGTAGATGTTGAAGACGTTTTATTAGTTTTGCAGGTTGCTTCGGGCAATAAAAGTGTGTTAGATATCGCTTTTTTCGAAAATGCAGATATTAACGGAGATGATAAAATAACTATTTATGACGCCCGTCAGATTCTTCGTTACACCGCGGGTCTTACCTCTTTAAAGCCCACGGGTGCTTTTATGGGCTTTACTACTAATTCTGATGATATTACTGAAGATGAAGCAATTGAAATTTTCAATTATTACTTAAATAATATTAAAAACCCCGAAACAGAAAAGCTGAATGCAGGCTTTACAAAATGCGAAACACAAGCTCTTTATTTAGGGGAGGAGGGCTTGAATATTGGTGCGGTTGAGTTTATTGGTATAAACTTTGGTAATTCCGTTGGTACAATAACCAATATGGTAACAGAAAAGCTTACCGAAAGCGATGCTGATAGCGTTAAGACTCTCGTTAATAAGGGTAGTAGCTGTTACGACGGTATTTCCGTTGAGGGTCAGACCTTCGTTTCTCAGCTTACAGCGGATGACGTTTACGGTATCAAGTTTAATATGGGTGAAACTGCAAACGGAGTGCCTACAGCAACAATTGAGGTTGCTTTATACGATACCGTAATGGAAAATGCTACAGAAAAAGGCTACGGTAAGGTTTTAGATACACAGCGTATGATAGCAGCATCAACGGGTGCCCTTTCAAAAATTATAAGTAGCGGTACAACAAACCCTGTTATGACAAGAGAATTCAGAAACTGCATTTTAAAGGTTGAAATTCTTCTTGATAGAGAAACGGGCGGTAGAGTAACAAATTATACCGTTTCTTACGATGAATATGCCTATATTTATGAAGCAGTAACCTCGGTAGGCTCAATTTCAACAGGTAAAACAAAAATCAAGGATACTGAAATGTTAAGATATCACATTATTGAATATACAAATTTCCAATGGTAAAACGGAGGGCTTGATATGAAAAAATATGTATTAGCACTTGACCAAGGTACAACAAGCTCAAGAACAATAGCTTTTGATAAAAAAGGCAGAATTATATCAAAAGCACAGTTCGAGTTTGAACAGATTTATCCTAATTCAGGCTGGGTTGAGCATAACCCTTATGAAATACTTGATTCACAGCTTCGTTCACTTTCTTCTGCATTAATAAACGGAAAAATCAACCCCAAGGAAATTGCCGCAATCGGTATTACAAACCAGAGAGAAACAACAATTCTTTGGGATAAAGAAACGGGTAAGCCCGTTTATAACGCTATCGTATGGCAGTGCAGAAGAACTGCAGCTATTTGCGAAAAGCTTAAGGAAGAAGGCCTTGAGGATTACGTAAAAGAGCATACGGGTCTTCTTATAGATGCATATTTCAGCGCAACAAAAATTAAATGGATTCTCGATAACGTTCCCGAGGCAAGAACACTCGCAAGCGAAAACAGGCTTCTTTTTGGTACTGTTGAAACCTGGCTTATCTGGAATCTTACCGACAAGCAGGTTCATATTACCGACTACAGTAACGCCGCACGAACAATGCTTTTTGATATCGAAAAGCTTTGTTGGGATGAATACCTTTGCTCAAAATTAGGTATTCCTATGAACATTCTTCCCGAAGTAAAGGAAAGTAGCTCAGTTTATGGCTACGTTTCTGAAAACGTTCCGGGTCTTAAGGAATTAGCAGGTATCCCGATTTCAGGTGCTATCGGTGATCAGCAGGCAGCTCTTTTCGGTCAGGCTTGCTTTAATGCAGGTCAGGCAAAAAATACATACGGCACAGGCTGTTTCCTTCTTATGAATACGGGTGACAAGAGAATTCACTCAAAAAATAATCTTATTGAGGGTATCGCTTGGGGTATTAACGGTAAGGTTACCTATGACCTTGAGGGTAGTGCTTTCAATGCAGGCTCGGTTATAAAATGGCTTCGTGATGAATTAAGGCTTATTTCAGAGCCCAGCGAATGTGACTTCCTTGCAGAAAGTGTAAAGGATGCAAACGGTATTTATCTTGTACCTGCCTTTACGGGTCTTGGTGCACCTTATTGGGATATGTATGCAAGAGGCTGTATTGTAGGTCTTACCCGTGGCACAAACAGAGCCCATTTTGCAAGAGCCGTGCTTGAGAGCATCGCTTATCAGGTAACCGACCTTGTTGATGCTATGACTAAAGACAGTAATATTATTTTAAGTGAAATGAGGGTTGACGGCGGTGCGTCTGTAAGTAACGTTATGCTTCAGATTCAGGCAAATCTTATCTCTTCAAAGGTTAACCGTCCCAAATTAGTTGAAACAACCGCCCTCGGTGCCGCATATATGGCAGGTCTTGCCGTTGGCTTCTGGAAGGATTTTGAAGAAATTGAAAAAGTCCGTGAGGTAGACCGCATTTTCGTTCCCACTATCGACAACGATACACGCGAAGCAGCCCTCAAAGGATGGCATAAGGCTGTAGAACGCTCAAAAGATTGGGAAGATAAATAATTTTCCTTATATCACGTCATCTTTAGGTTTTGCAAGTGGTAATAGCGCGTGAGCGCCGCGATATAAATCCTGACGGATTTGCGATATAACTGACGTTGCGATATACCTTCGGTGCGATATGTGCCTACGGCACGAGAACAGTAAGGATTTATATCATATCGCGTTGAGCGTAGCGAAATATATCGCGTTTTGTGTAACAAAACATATCGCACAAGCCCCGCTTGTATATCGCCAATATTAAGATACCAGATGCCAGAAACTTTGCAAGGAGTAAAAGTAAATATTTGCGAAGTCTATCCCTCTTTTTTGCTTGCAAAAAGGAGGGGGGGACCGTTGCAACGGCAACGGTGGGTGGTACTCTCGCAAAAAGATTGTTACTTCAGTTAATTACGAAAAAATAAACAAGAAAGAAAACATTATGAACACAGAAATTTTAATTATTTTATTCGGTGCTTTGACTATAGCACTGTCAATAATTTGCATAGTTCTTTTACTTTCTCTTAAAAAGAATAAAAATAACGATGCTATTTACGAGGAGTTTCGCCGTAACCGTGAGGAAATGGCAAGGGCGAGCAAAGATTCCCGAGAAGAAACCTCGGTGGCTCTCGGCAAGGTTGATGCAAGGCTTAACGAGATGCTTAAAGAGAATTATCAAAGCCGAATTGACCTTACTGAAAAAATATCGGCTTCTCTTAAATTGATACAAGAGCAAAATCTTCAAAGCTCCGAAAGGCAGACAAAGGTCTTTAGCGAATCTATTGCCCGTATGCAAGAAAGCAACGAAAAGAAGCTTGAGGAAATGCGCGTAACAGTTGACGAAAAGCTTACCTCAACTCTTACAACCCGTCTTAATTCTTCTTTCAAAACCGTTTCCGAGCAGCTTGAAAACGTTTATAAATCACTTGGCGAAATGAAAGAGCTTTCACAGGGTGTTACTACAAACGTAACCTCTCTTAACAGAATTCTTACAAACGTTAAAGCAAGAGGCACTTGGGCAGAGGTACAACTTGAGGCAATTCTTGATCAGACAATTCCGGGTCTTTACGTTAAAAACTATTCACCTAAAAATAACACAGAGCACGTAGAGTTTGCTATTAAATTCCCTAATAGCGATAAAAAGGGTGAAGATATTTATCTTCCTATCGACTCAAAGTTCCCTCTTGAAGATTATGTGAGAGTTTGCGATGCGGCTGACAACGCAGACCCCGTTGCTCTTCAGGCGGCAAGAAAAGCCCTTGAAGACAGAGTTCTTGCAGAAGCAAAGGATATTAAAAAATATATCGTCGTTCCAAAAACAACACCTTTTGCGGTGCTTTACCTTGCAACCGAGGGTCTTTATGCTGAAATTGCTTCATCAAAAAGCGGTATAGCTGAAAAGCTTCAGGCTCAGAACGTTATGATTGCAGGCCCCTCAACTATTACCGCACTTCTCAATTCATTTGCTATGGGCTTTAAAGCAATGGCTATCAATGAAAAGGCTGACGAGGTAAGAAAAATTTTAGGTGCCGCAAAGGCTCAATATGAAACCTTCGGAACAGTTCTTGAAAAAGCAAGAAAGAAAATCGACGAAGCAGGAAAATCTCTTGACGAAGCAAAGCACAGAAACGATATGATTCAACGAAAGCTTAAAGGCGTTGAAGAATTAGATACAGGTGCCGCAGGGGAAGTTCTTGAATTAACTGAATACACAGAATAAAAGCTATTAAATAAAAAGTAATCGGGGCAGATTGAAAAAATCAATCTGCACCGTTTTTCTTTTAGGCTATTCAGTTACTTTTTCTGTTAAAATAAAATCAAAAACGAGGTCTTCCTTGAAGTCTTCAGTTTTGCCCGTTTTACTGTCGGTTATATTACCGTGATAGGTGATAATAGTTTTACCGTTTTCAAAATTAACGTCAACCATTATATGAAATTTGTCTTCCTTGTGCTTTTCAAAAAAGTCCGTTCTGAAAGCATTGTTTTTTTCAGCTAATTCATTCAACATCCAATCTTTGCTTTCGGGAAGATTATTCCAAGCAACGTGATAGTTTTCCCAATATTTATCCGTTGCTTCAACAGGCTTTGAAATAACGATTTCGATATCGCAATAAACGGGAATATACCATAATTTATATGCACCGAAAGCTGCTAAAGTAACAAGCAAACAAGAGATAAGAATTATAACAAGCTTTTTCATAATTACCCCTCCAAATTATTCGGGTAAACCGTAGGTCATACGGCTGCCGTCTTCAAATTCTACAAACACAAGCTTACCTGAATTATATAAAAGATAGTTTGAATATGCTTTGTTGAAAGTTTTTTGAATTTCTTCTTTTTTAGTTATTTCTTTAGTTTCTATAACGTTAAAAACATCTTCATAATATAACTCATCATCACATTCAAGGTAGGGTTCATGATATTTATAGGCAATATGGTCGGCGTATAAATTTTCTGTGAATTCTTTTATGTCAACAGTTATCATTCGTTGTATTTCTTGTTTTGACATAAGCTTATCGTAAAATTCAAGACCTTCCAAAAATGCAACGGTGTTTTTCATATCAGCAGTTATATGCACCTTAAGATAATTCGAAAAAGTATGGTTGTATCTACTGAAATACAACGTTCCGTAATATTCAGTAGTAGGTGTAAAATATTCTTCATAAGATATTTCACAAAAATCCTTATATATTGCGTTTTTAAGTTGGATATACTGAGCTTCTGTAAAACCGTCTTTTTTATCGCTGTTTAGTATTTCTGTTTTTACGTTATGTTTAGAAACAAAAAACAGTTGAATATAGTCTGAAGTATAATCACAAACAGGACCTAATTCGTTAAGAAGCATCCATGAAGCAAATGATTCATCAACCATATCATAATCAGGGAATAACAATTTAAGGTAATAGTTCTTTATTTCATCACTATCCCAGATAGGTAATATTTTATCAAGAGCTTCACGGTTGATATGGTTGAACATTCTTTCTATTGTTTCGCCATTTTTTAATGTGTATTTAATCATAAAGTCTGACGGATATTTTTCCTCTTCATCAACCGATAATAACTGATGTGTTTCTCTTATAAGGTCAATATCTTCTTTATCTTTGAAAACGAAAGAATACTCACTGTAATTATTGAAAGGACTTGTAAAATAACTGTTATAGCCGACCGGTACAAATGCTGCAAAGGGTGACGAAATCGTTATTGATTCTATATCATTTGTTTTGGGCGGTATGTTATACGTACCGAAAACACCTGTAAGGCAAACAGTAAACATTGCTACGATAAACGTAATAGATATTCCTGCACCAACAAAAGCGGTTTTCAACTTTTTTGCATTTTTGTAAACAATCAAATATAAAGCCGGAGTTATCAACAAAATGCCAATTAAAATAATTAATAAAGTTAAAACGATAACCTTTTTGTCGTATATTTTTATGTATGATTGATCTGCAATATAAGTAACTGCAAAGGCAATACCTATAGATAATGTGGAAATAACAGAAATAAGCAAAGGCTTGTATATTCCTTTAAAGCCAGCTTTTTCGCTTTTGTAATTGGTTTTAAAATATTTTGTGAGAAATACAAAAATCATCAAGCAAGCTACACACCATATTATTGATGATATCAAGGAAGCAATATGCTTTTCGTTGAATGTGTATTGATTACCGAGGTCTTTTATCTCGTTCAAAAGGTTTGCAAGTGGATTAAGAACCATAAGAATATGGCCGTCCATTAAAAAGTTTTTATCAGGCTTACCGTAAAGAGCAAAAGGTAAAACAGCCTCTATAAAGAATATAACAACGTAACCAAAAAACGTGAGAGAAAGTGCCGATAAAATTGCTTCAATAGTTCTGCCGGTAAAAACACAAGAAATAACAGTAACAGTGTAAGAGTATAAGAAAAACTTGAGGATACAAAACATGTTGTCAAGAAAAATCAAAGGTAATTCGGGTTGAAATCCTATAACTTTTATATTTAAACCTAATGCGATCAATTCGGTAATAAATATAACCACAACCGACATAACAAGAGGTATAAGAAGACGGTGTTTAAAAAGCTTTTCTCTTTTTACACCAAAGCTTAAAATAGTTGTAAGATATGCTTTTCGGTGAAGAAATTCGAACTGACACATACCGATTACAATACCTGCAACTACAGATAGTAGTGTTTCATATTCTGAGCAGGAGAATTGATACGCCTTAAATGAGCCTATTGAAAGTTGTTTTGTCAATTCAAAAGCGAATCTGGTGTTATACGTTGTGGGTTGTAACACAAACATAAAAAACAAAAGGCAAAATGCAAAGGTCAAAACTGCGCCTAAAGGGGAAATAGCATTTGAAAAATCATTGAGATTTACTCTTTTACTTAAAGATTGTTTTGATTTTGTCATAATCTGTCACTACCTCCGTTTCTATTGAGAATACTTCTTCAAGTGTGAGAAGCTCTGTTTCTATTGTTTCGGGGTTTAATTTTTCAAGCTTTTCTATCTCTTCCTCCGGATTTCCGTAAACGAGAAGAGTAGCAATTCTGCCTGAAAGCTTAAGGTTTCTGTGGTTAATGCCTGAAAATTTACTTTCTGTAACGGGCTGAGTAAATATAAGCTTAACCTTTCTGAAATGCTCGCTTATATCTTCTATAGCGCAGTTAAGTACAACGTTTTTGCCGTTGATAATCGCGATGCTGTCACAAACGCCCGATATCTCGCTTAAATCGTGAGAGCTGATTATAACAGAGGCTTCGGTTTCGTTCATATATTCTAAAAGAAGCTTTCTTAAAATCTCCTTTTTATGAGGGTCAAGGCCGTCAAAGGTTTCGTCAATAAGTAAGTATTTAGGCTTTGCCGCAAATGCAATTGCAAGAATCGCCTGCTTTGTCATACCCTTTGAAAGACTTCTTACGGGTGCGGTTACTTTAATACCGAAAATATCGCACACCTTTTCTAAAACATTAAAGTCTAACGATGGAAAATAAGTAGCATAGAATTTTGCAGCAGATTTTACAGTAGACCCTGCAGGAAACCAAGCGTTATCGGAAACGTAAAACAGAGAAAGACGGTTATTGTTATTGTTGAAAGCATCTTCGCCGTCAAGGTAAACCGCACCGTTATCCGCTTTAAAAACCCCTGCACAAACGTTAAGTAGAGTTGTTTTGCCACTTCCGTTAAAACCGGCAAGACCCAAAACAGAGGAATCATTAACAGTAAGATTTATGTTTTCAATCGCCGTATAATCGCCGTATTTTTTAGTAACGGATTTTATTTCAATCATTTATATCCCTCTTTTCATAAATATCCTTAGCTAACTGAATTACTCTGTCTAAGCTAACTCCTTTAGCTCTTGATGAAGCTAAAATACGGGTTAATTCTTTTTCTGCACCTTCTTGAACGATTTTGTTGGCAACGGCATCTGGGCTTACAAAAATTCCTTTTCCGGGGATAGAGTAAGTAACCCTTTCGCTTTCAAGCTCTTGGAAGGCTCTTTTTACCGTGTTTACGTTCAAATCAAGGTCGCTTGCTAACTGCCTTATAGACGGTAGCTTGTCATCGGGCATCAGTTCACCTATATTTATAAGGTTTATAATCTGCTCTTTTATCTGTTCAAATATGGGCGTTCTGCTTCTGATGTCAATTATTATCACTTCATCACCTCCTAGCAAACTGTGATATCTGTGATATCACAGTTACATAGTAGCATAGGAAATTTTATTTGTCAACAAAAAATCCGAAAGAATTTTTCAGGCAATCAAAATTCTTTCGGGAGGTTATACCATTATATATATTGTCTTGATTTAAAACTCGCGAAGCGAATAACACTGTGCAAATCGCAATATAACTGCGAAGCAATAGAACTTGCCATATGGCAAATAAAACCGCCGAGTGTTCATATGAACACTCGGCAGATACTTGGGTTTAATTTATTTAGAAGAGGAGATTATCAAAGAGCACCGTTAATAACTCTGAGAATTACGTTGATGTACTGGAAGATAACAAGAATGAAGTGGTAATCAGCAAATGTTTCGTTGAAGCCTGCAGTACCGAACGTGTTACGGGTAAGAACTGCATTACAAACAAGGCAGTTTGTTGATTCTGTACCGTTGTTCATAAATGTAGCGTCGTTGTTTGATGTCCATGCATCAGGGTTAACCTCGTGGGGCTGAGCATCGTGAGCTTCGCCACAACCTTCGCAAACCTTTGCGTGATAGCCGGGCTTATTCTCTGTATAATAATCTGTTGTGATGCAAACGTAACCGTCAGATACCTTGTGGTCAACGTTTACGGGTATACGGCTTAAGTATTCACCTGCGAAGAATGTAACAACCTCTGTTGAATGAACTGAAAGCTTTTCATCTTTAGAGGGGTTGCAGGTAAACATATTTGAATTTGCTTCTGAATATGTAACAGTACCTGCTTTACCTGCTTCGTAAGTGTATGTATCAGTTCTTGAATCGTAAGCAGTAGCAACCTTTGTTTCAACGTAAACCTGAGTACCTTCAAGGTCAAACTTTTCTGTATCGTAGTAGTTTGATTTTACGGGAACGCTGTTGATTGTGATGTTTTCAATAGCAGGGAACTGCCAGATATTACCTGTTTTCTTAACCTCAACGGGAAGAGCAACGTTTGAAAGAGCATCGTCAACAGGACCGAAACCTATTGAGTAGGGTTCCATGAAGCCTGAAATATCGATTGTGTAATTAAGCTCGCCGAAAACGTGGTTTGATGTAAAGTCAATAGTGAATTCAACTTCAACAAGGGCACCGGCAAATTCTTCAGCTGTAAAAATGCCAAAGAATTTGTCGGGGTCTGTATAATAATTGTAGTATTCTGCTGTAACGGGGTCTTTAACCTTAGCAGAATTGATTGTGATTGTGTAATCGTCTGTGTAACCGTCTAAAGCACAGAACTTTGATTCATCAATAGTAACGTTGATGTTGAAAAGCTCTTTCATAAGAGAACCTTTAGCTGAAACGGATGCGCTTTCAGTAACAGTGAATGAAAGGGGTGCGTCTGCAGATACATTGATTGCAAAGATTGAAAAAATCATCACTGCAGCAAGTAAAGCAGAAAGTATTTTTCTTAATTTCATTGTTTTGCTCCTCCTTATTTAATACCAATGAGCATCTGGATAAGAGAAACAGCGATCTGATAGAAATAGAGAACGATATCTGTTTCAAGACCTGTCATCTCGTTACCGAAGATTGTAAGGAATTTTTCTGACTGAGGAATGTTGATTGTTTCTTTACCGCCACAAACGTCGCAAGTACCTGTCTGAGTCTGGGGAACGAAGAAACCGCCGTCGTCATTGGGGATGATGTTTTCCTTCTGGAAGAATTTTTCATCAAATTCAACGTGGTCGAAGGTTAAGTTGTCAGCATCACCGGGAACGTCAATTGTATGACGAACGAAGTTGAAAAGCTGACCGCAACCAAGGCAATATTCACCGTGGCCGTTGCCGATATGCTCTAACTTACCTGTTAAAGTGTGAGTAACGGTAATAGCGATTGTACCGCAAGCAACATTCTTATAGAAAACGTTGATTTCAGTTGTTTCAGCTGATAAGGGTTCGTTAAGAGCGGGAACAAAGCTGAAATCCTTGTTAGCGGGAGTGTAAATGACGTCAGTTGTGCCGTCGTTAATAACAAGACCCTGAGGATTGAAATACTCTGTGTCTGTGTATGCAATTACGTCAGCATTTGTAACGATTGAAGCTGCGGTTGCTGCGTATGAAGATACAACAAGCGGAACAACAAGCATTACTAATGCAAGAAGAACTGCAAGGGCTTTTCTTGTTTTCATGATAATTTCCTCCAAAATATCTAATATATGTACCGATATTATAGCACAAAAGATTTCAAATGTAAATACACTAAATGCAGACTTTTTTACATATATTAGTATAAATATTGTGGATTGTGGCTTTTTTATACCAAAAAGTGGAAAAACTCACAGTAAGGTTGACTTAATTTTAAGTTGGTTATATAATTTCGTTGGTGATAAAAAATGCTTATAAAAGGTTTTCAAAAATTAACGCTTTTAGATTTCCCCGGCAGGACTGCTTGCACCGTTTTTACCGGTGGCTGTAATCTTAGGTGCCCTTTTTGTCATAATGCTCTTTTAGTTACTGAACTTGACAATGCTCATTATACTGAAGAAGAAATTTTTGACCATTTGAAGCTTAGAAAAAACGTTCTTGACGGTGTTGCGGTAACAGGCGGTGAGCCTTTGTTGCAGAAGGATATCGAGCGATTTTTATATGAAATTAAAGAGGCAGGCTTTCCCGTTAAGCTTGATACAAACGGCTGTTATCCCGAAAAGCTTGCAGGCATTTTAGAGCTTGGTTTAGCGGATTACATTGCTATGGATATTAAAAATTGCCCTGAAAAATATGCCGAAACGGTAGGGGTAAAAGATTTCGATATAACTCCCGTTGAAGAAAGTATAAAGCTTCTTCAAAATAGCGGCATAGATTACGAATTCCGTACAACCGTTACCGCTGATTTTCATACCCCCGAGGATATTGAAAAGTTGGCTTTCTGGATAAAAGGGACACCTAAATATTATCTTCAGAATTTCGTTGATTCGGGTAATCTTATTGACTGCAGTTGTAAGGGTGTTGACCGTCCGACTATGAGATTGATGCTCGAAAAAGCACAAAAATATATCCCTACTGCAGAATTGAGGGGAATATAAAAACATCTTTTTTTAACACATATTTAAAAATTTTATACCACAACATATTGTGATTGACCACTATATGTTGTGGTTCTTTTTGTGTAAAAGAACTTTTCGACACAAAGTTGCACAAATCTACATATATAAATATGTGGATATTTCACAGTTTTAGACAAAAACGCGTCAATATCTTGTGTTTTGTTTACTTTCTACAAAAAAACAAACACAATATGTTGTGTTTTTTTCTTCGGACTCTATTGACAAAGCATAGCGTATCTGTTATTATCATTTACGGTCGGCCTCTGCGGTTTGAGGCAAATGAAAAATGAATTAATTTTCAATAAAAAATACTAAAGAAAGAAGGAGCAAAATGTATCAGGTAATTAAAAGAGACGGCAAAATTGCAGATTTTAATATTGAAAAAATTGCTATTGCTATCAAACAGGCTTTTGAAGCTTGTAACAAACAGTATAACGACAACATAATCGATTTTCTTGCACTTAAGGTAACTGCAAACTTTGAACCCAAAATAAGTAACAATCTTGTTGCTGTTGAGGATGTTCAGGACAGTGTTGAATCCGTTCTTGTTCAGGCTGGTTATGCAGACGTTGCAAAATCTTACATTCTTTACAGAAAACAGCGTGAGAAAATCCGTAATATGAAATCAACAATTCTCGACTATAAAGAGCTTGTTGACAGCTACGTTAAGGTAACAGACTGGCGAGTTAAAGAAAACTCAACAGTTACTTATTCAGTTGGTGGTCTTATCCTTTCAAACTCAGGTGCCATTACTGCTAACTACTGGCTTTCTGAGGTTTACGACGAAGAGATTGCTAACG
This sequence comes from Acutalibacteraceae bacterium, assembly GCA_045605825.1. Taxonomy (GTDB): domain Bacteria; phylum Bacillota; class Clostridia; order Oscillospirales; family Acutalibacteraceae; genus DTU089. Next base: position 4,978 of record JAZUQS010000021.1, on the reverse strand, counting down.
CTCACCGTAACGCAGATATTCACATTCACGACCTTTCAATGCTTACCGGCTACTGTGCAGGTTGGTCATTAAAACAGCTTATTCAAGAGGGCCTCGGCGGTGTTCCCGGTAAGATTACCTCTTCACCCGCAAGCCACCTTGCAACACTCTGCAACCAGATGGTTAACTTCCTTGGTATTATGCAGAATGAGTGGGCAGGTGCTCAGGCATTCTCATCATTTGACACATATCTTGCACCCTTCGTTAAGGTTGATAACCTTGACTATAAGCAGGTTAAAAAATGCCTTGAAAGCTTCATCTTCGGTGTAAATACACCTTCACGTTGGGGTACTCAGGCTCCCTTCTCAAATATCACTCTTGACTGGACTGTTCCTGCAGACCTTAAGGATATGCCTGCAATAGTCGGCGGTAAGGAAATGGATTTCACATACGGCGACTGTAAAAAAGAAATGGATATGGTTAACAAGGCTTTCATTGAAATTATGATCGAAGGCGATGCTCACGGCCGTGGCTTCCAGTATCCTATCCCCACATATTCAATTACCCGTGATTTTGACTGGTCAGAAACAGAGAACAATAAGCTTCTCTTCGAAATGACTGCAAAATACGGTACACCTTACTTCTCAAACTACGTTAACTCTGATATGGAGCCCAGCGATGTTCGTTCAATGTGCTGCAGACTTCGTCTTGACCTTCGTGAGCTTCGTAAAAAGAGCGGTGGTTTCTTCGGTAGCGGTGAAAGCACAGGTTCAATCGGTGTTGTAACTGTTAACCTTCCCAGAATCGCTTATCTTGCAGAAGACGTTGAAGATTTCTACAGAAGACTTGATAAGATTATGGATATCTCTGCCCGTTCACTTAAGGTTAAGAGAGATATCATCACAAAGCTTCTTGATGAAGGTCTTTATCCCTATACAAAGAGATATCTCGGCACTTTTAACAACCACTTCTCAACTATCGGTCTTATCGGTATGAATGAGGTTGGTCTTAACGCTAAATGGCTCAGAAAAGACCTTACTCATAAAGAAACTCAGGAATTTGCAAAAGACGTTCTCAAGCATATGAGAGAAAGACTTTCTGACTATCAGGAGCTTTACGGCGACCTTTACAACCTTGAAGCAACACCTGCAGAGTCAACAACCTACCGTCTTGCAAAGCACGATAAAAAGCATTATCCTGCAATCATCACCGCAAACGAAAACGGCACATCTTATTACACCAACTCTTCACATCTTCCTGTTGGTTACACAGCAGACGTTTTCGAAGCTCTTGACGTTCAGGACGAGCTCCAGACTCTTTATACATCAGGTACAGTTTTCCACGCATTCCTTGGTGAAAAGCTTCCCGATTGGAAATCTGCTGCAGATATCGTTAAGAAGATTGCAGATAACTACAGACTTCCCTATTACTCAATTTCTCCCACATACTCAGTATGCTGTAACCACGGTTACATTAAGGGTGAAGAATATAAGTGTCCTGATTGCGGTAACGATACAGAGGTTTACAGCCGTATCACAGGCTACTACCGTCCCGTTCAGAACTTTAACGACGGTAAAGCTCAGGAATTCCAGGATAGAAGAGAATACGATATCGCAAATTCTCACATCAGAAGAGAAGAAAGAACAGTTGACCATGCTCATTGCGATTGTGGTTGTGCTGAAAAAGCTAATGTTGTTGCTGATAAAGATGCAAAATTCGTTCTCTTTGCAACAAAAACCTGCCCCAAATGCAAAATAGCTGCTCAGCTTCTTGAAAAAGCAGGTATTGCATATGAAAAGCTTTTCGTTGAAGAAAATGTTCAGCTTGCAACAGAATTAGGTCTTAAACAGGCTCCCACACTTGTTATCTACAAGGGTGACGTTGCTGAAAAAATTGCAGACCTTCCTGCAATCAAAACATTTATTGAAAGTCTTTAATATATAATGAAATGAGCTGTAAAAAAACTTGTTTTTTCACAGCTCATTTATATAAATGGAGAAGTAAAATTATGTATGATATTATAGTTGTAGGTGCGGGTCCCGCAGGTCTTACTGCCGCACTTTATGCTTTGAGAGCATCAAAAAGCGTTCTCGTTATTGAGCAGTCTACCTTCGGCGGTCAGGTAACTTTTTCGCCTAAAATTGAAAATTATCCCGGTATACCCGAAATGAGCGGTAACGAATTTGCCGATAAGCTTCTTGACCAAGTTCTTTCAATGGGTGCCGAGGTTGAAATGGAAAAGGTAACGGGCATTTCCGATTTAGGCGGTCATAAAACAGTTTTTGCAGGTAACAAGGCTTACGAAGCAAAAGCCGTTATTATCGCTGTTGGTGTTCGTCACAGGCAATTAGGTCTTCCCCGTGAAAACGAGCTTGTAGGAAACGGTGTTTCTTACTGTGCAGTTTGCGACGGTGCATTTTTCAAGGGTCAGACAGTCGGCGTTGTAGGTGGCGGTAACTCCGCTTTACAGGAAGCGGTGCTTCTTTCAGACCTTTGCGAAAAGGTGTACGTTCTTCAGAATCTTCCTTATCTTACAGGTGAAAAGAAGCTTGTTGATATTCTTGAAAGCAAAGATAACGTCGAGTTTGTTCTTGAAGCAACCGTTGCAGAGCTTCAGGGTGAAAACGAGCTTTCAGGAGTTAAGCTTAATACAAAAGACGGTGAAAGAGAAATATCACTTAACGGTCTTTTCGTTGCTATCGGTCTTGAGCCTAAAAACTCTGCGTTTGCAGATGTAACAACTCTTGACAATAACGGATATTTTGATTCCGACGAATCCTGCGTAACAAAATCAGAGGGCATCTTTGTTGCAGGTGACTGCCGTAAAAAGAGCATCCGTCAGATTACAACAGCTTCTGCTGACGGTGCAGTTGCAGCGTTAGCCGCTTGCAGATATATTGATAACAAATAAAATAAAAAATATTTTTATAAAAACAGAGAATTATGCAGAGAATTGTAGAATTCTCTGTTTTTTTGTGTTACAATCACAATATATAGTAGATTTTCAGTAAAAAGAGGTGGTATGAGTGATAGGAACAGGCGAGGAAGAGGTTGTTAACCTCGATAATTTAGCCGACGGTTTAAGTGAATTTCGACCCGATAAAAGAAAAAAAGAACCTGTGAAAATGAAAGCAGGGGTAATAATTCTTTTAATTATTGCTATTTTAATTCTTTTAGTTGCTGTTTTTTATGCGGTAGTAATAAAAAGCGATATTGAAATTTTCGACAAGCTTCGCGAATTTATTACCGAATCTTATGCTTATAAATGGGCTATAGAAAATCTCATACCCGAAAAAATATATGAAATTTTAAAATAAGGTGATTTTATGAAAAGGCAGGCAGCTTTTGTAAATCAGAAAAAGATGCTTAAGGGAGCTCTTCACTGTCACACAACCCGTTCAGACGGTGACGGTGAGCCTGATGAGGTTATAAGACTTCATAAACAAAATAATTATGATTTTATTGCAATAACAGACCATAGAATTTATAACTATAAAAATTTTGCTGAGGACGTTGAAATTACAATTATTCCCGGTATGGAGTTTGATAATACTTTTGTAAGGGAAAACGGCTTCAGAACGTGGCATCAGGTATATATCGGCCCTGATGATGAAACAAACGGCTTCAAGCAGGACGAAAAGCTTCCTCGCGGTGAAGCAACAAATCAAGAGGAGTTTCAGAAATATCTTGATGAAGCCCACGAAAAGAATATCTTACAATCTATTGCCACCCTCAGTGGAGCTCAACACCTACAAGATATTTCGATAAATTAGAGGGCAATTTTGCTTTCGAAATCTGGAACAGCGGTTGTGCTATTGAAGACGATATGGATACCGATAACGGTGCGTATTGGGATGAGCTTTTAGGTATGGGCAAAAAGCTTTTTGCCGTAGCTACCGACGACGGTCATGCTATGTATCAGCATTGTAACGGCTGGGTTGTTGTAAACGCTGAAAATAACGTTAAAGCCATTCTTGAAGCTCTTAAAAACGGTGCCTTCTATTCTTCCTGCGGACCCGAAATCAAAGATTTTCACGTTGATGACGAGGGCGTTGCTCATATTGAAGCAAGTGAATGTGAAAAAATAATCTTCCAATGCGACAAGCACCCCTCAAAAAAGCTTACTGCAAAAGACACACCCCTTGTAAAAGCCGAACTTAATTTAAAAGACGATTATGACTATATAAGAGTAACGATTGAAGACAAAAACGGCAAAAAAGCCTGGACAAATCCGATATTTTTGAAATGAAAAGACTATAACAGAGATAGGTATGAAAAATCTATCTCTGTTTCTTTTTGTATATTTATAAAATGGTATTGCTATTGTTCTCGATTTGGAATATAATAAAACCAACAAGTGTGAGGTGATTAGATGCTTGCATATATGACTGCTGGCGAAGCAGCTGAAAAATGGAATATTTCTCACAGACGTGTTATTACGCTCTGCCAGGAAAACCGTGTTCCTAATGCAGCGATATTAGGAAATATGTGGATAATTCCTAAAGATGCTACAAAGCCAGTTGATGGTAGAACAATTAGATATGATAAGAAAAATCCAACCAAGCCATTTATAAAATGGGCGGGTGGAAAAGGACAACTCCTTCCTACTATCAGAAAATTCTATCCTGTAGGTTTAGGAACAACTATAACGAAATACATCGAACCTATGGTTGGTGCAGGTGCAGTATTGTTTGATATCTTAAACACTTACGAGATGGATGAGGTGTATATCTGCGATACCAATATTCAATTAATGAATGTGTATAGTGTGGTTCGTGACAACGTCGATGGACTTATCGAATTGCTTCTAAAACTTGAAGCTGGTCATTTATCTAAAAATGATGAAGAAAGAAAAGAGTACTACTATCAACAAAGAGAAAAGTACAATGCAGAAATCCAAAAATCTGATTCTGCTAATTCTTTATTAAGAGCAGCTTTATTCATATACCTTAACAAAACTTGCTTCAATGGGTTATATAGAGTTAATCGAAAAGGTGCT
>JAZUQS010000020.1:0-2048 GCA_045605825.1 Acutalibacteraceae bacterium | reverse complement strand
GAGGATTGAGCAAACCTCTGTGAACTGCTTGAATGCCTCAGGGAACTTTTCTTCCATCTGAGCGATAGGCATAGGAGTTCTAACACCAGCAACAACGTCTTCACCCTGTGCGTTTGTGAGGAACTCACCCATGAGCTTCTTTTCGCCTGTAGCAGGATCTCTTGTGAAAGCAACACCTGTACCGCAATCGTCACCCATGTTACCGAAAGCCATCATCTGAACGTTAACAGCTGTACCCCAAGAATAAGGGATATCGTTGTCACGTCTGTAAACGTTAGCTCTGGGGTTGTCCCATGAACGGAATACAGCCTGAACAGCGCCCATGAGCTGCTCCTTAGGATCTGTTGGGAAGTCTGTACCGATCTTAGCCTTGTACTCAGCCTTGAACTGTCCAGCGAGCTCCTTGAGGTCGTCAGCTGTAAGCTCAACGTCCTGAGTAACGCCCTTCTTCTCCTTCATTTCGTCGATAAGCTCTTCAAAGTACTTCTTACCAACTTCCATAACAACGTCGGAGTACATCTGGATAAATCTTCTGTAGCAGTCCCAAGCCCATCTGGGGTTGTTGGAAGCCTCTGCCATATAGTTTACAACGTCCTCATTAAGACCGAGGTTGAGGATAGTGTCCATCATACCGGGCATAGAAGCTCTTGCGCCTGAACGAACGGAAACGAGGAGAGGGTTCTCCTTATCGCCGAACTTCTTGCCAGTAACTTCTTCCATCTTAACGATGTACTCGTTAATCTGAGCCATGATTTCGTCGTTGATCTTGCGACCGTCGTCGTAGTAAGCTGTGCAAGCTTCAGTGGAGATTGTGAAGCCCTGGGGAACAGGAAGACCCATATTGGTCATTTCTGCAAGGTTTGCACCCTTACCGCCGAGGATTTCACGCATATCTGCGTTACCCTCGGAGAATAAATAACAATACTGCTTTGCCATTGGTATTACCTCCAATATTTTACTTAGTGCAGGACAAACGTATAGAATGTCCGCTTACACCTATTATAACATATTTCGGAAAAAAATGCTATATAGAAAAAACAAAAAAATAGCAATACTTTTTCCAACATTTTGTACAAAAAAGCAAAGACCAATTAAAAAAGTGCATTTTCACAGAAAAATGCACTAAAAACAGAAAAAGCGATCTTCCTGCAGCACCCTCTCAATTTGCCGCCGGAAATCGCTTTGTCTGAAAAAATCTCTGCACACCCTCAATATGCAGAAATTACGGTTGGTACAAAGTACCTTGCAGCAAAAGCCTTGTACAGTTAGTGGAAATAAAATCCAGAGATGCCGTCCTAAAGATAAACATATTATAGGCATTAATGTTTAATAAGCGGACGGTTTGTACAATGATTGAAAAGAATTCTGCAAAATCTGTCGGCGGAGTTTAAACCGACGGCTGAAATTGTTGCTGCTTTACCGTGTTCACAGGACACATAAAATGTATCTTTTAAAATCAAAGGAAATATGCCTGTATTTCGGCATTGGTTTGCCTTTGATATGTTTATTATATTCCAAAGCAGACTTCTGTTCAAGGGATAATCTTGCTACAATTTAGGAATAAATTGTGTTATAAAGTTAATATAAAAATGTTATATAAATATGAATTAATAAAAAATAATTTGCTATACGTTTCGTATTAAAGAATGTTCTGTTAAGAATGAATTAATTCGTTAAAATCTAAAAATATTTCCGCAAACGACAGTTTTAAGCCGCTTTTATTACATTAAAGCGACTCGTATTAATTAAAAACTGTATAATTTCAATCGCATTTCACAAATAGTAGATTTTACGCAAAATGTTATGGTTAAAAAATAAATTTTTACGCTATAAGAAATAAAATATAATAAAATATATATTTTTTTATTTTAATTATATTTTTCTAAAACAAAAAGGAGCCATTTTGACTAATGTCATTAAGCTAAGAAAAAGGAAAAAAGTCACAGGAACAGTAAAAGTTTCTGTGACTTTTATTATGAGTAATTTTATGAATAGAATGTAAATTTTTGCAAAAAGGTATTGACAAAAAGCAAAAAATGTGCGGCGAA
>JAZUQS010000019.1:0-2730 GCA_045605825.1 Acutalibacteraceae bacterium | reverse complement strand
GCTTCAAAAACCTCAAGGGGATCTTTGCCTGTCTGTTCTCTGATGATATCGAATGCGTCGTAAACAATTTTCTGTGCGACACCTTTCTTACCATCTAACATTACGTTGTTAATAAGCCTTGTAACAAGCTTTGAGTTGTAAAGCGGATCGGGCAAAACATCACGTTTTGCAATCTTGCCTCTTCTTGGCACTTCGCTTCCCTCCTTCATATAAATGATATCTTAGGTACTCGAGTGACTATGCTTCCCGTGGCGCCAATGGCTTTTACAACTCTGTATAGTCATAAAAATACTCACCATTGGTTGAATAAATTCAGCCTGCAAGAAGATTTGTCCTTGAATAATTAGTTTTTGGTAAAATTATTTTTTACCGGCTTTCGGACGTTTAGCACCGTATTTTGAACGGCTCTGCATTCTGTTAGCAACGCCCTGGGCATCAAGTGTGCCTCGGATGATGTGGTAACGCACACCGGGAAGGTCCTTTACACGACCACCACGGATAAGAACCACGCTATGCTCCTGAAGATTGTGACCCACGCCGGGAATGTAAGCAGAAACTTCGATTCCGTTTGTGAGACGAACTCTGGCGAGTTTTCTAAGAGCTGAGTTAGGTTTCTTAGGTGTATCAGTCTTAACAACTGTACATACACCACGCTTCTGAGGAGAATTGTTGTTTGTTAAAACATTCTTCTTAGAGTTGAGACCTTTACCTAAAGCAGGAGCTTTAGACTTCTTTTCAAGAGTTGATCTACCGCTGCGAACGAGCTGATTAAATGTTGGCAAGTATTTTCACCTCCGATATAAATATAGGTTAAATACGGGAAAAGGGCATACTTATCCCATACGCACCGAAAAATAATCTACCACAATCCCCTTTTTTTGTCAACAGTTTTACCAAACTTTTTTATTAAAAATCGTCATTTTTTACAAAAGCTCTCTTTATAAGCATTATTTAATAAATATACGTAAAATATACTCTATTTTTTATTTTTATTCATAAAAAATCCCGCAGAGCAATTACTCTACGGGATTTTTATCATTTAATTATTCTTCTGTAGGAATCTCGATTGCGTTAAACGCATCTTCGGGAACTGCTGTCGCAACAACTTCAACGTCGCTATAGCACCTCATACCTGTACCTGAAGGAAGAAGCTTACCGATAATAACGTTTTCTTTAAGACCAAGAAGCGGGTCAACCTTACCCTTGATAGCAGCATCAGTAAGAACCTTTGTTGTTTCCTGGAAGGAAGCAGCTGAAAGGAATGATTCTGTAGCAAGAGAAGCGTTTGTAATACCGAGAAGAACAGGAAGAGCAGTTGCAGGCGCAAAGGGCATACCCTCTGCTTCGCAACGAGCTTTAGCAGCAGCGTTTGCAGCATTAAGCTCAAGCTTTTCAATTGTTGTTCCGGGAAGAAGGGTTGTTGAACCTGCATCGTCAACCTTAACCTTTCTCATCATCTGTCTAACGATAACCTCGATATGCTTGTCGTTGATATCAACACCCTGCATACGATATGTCATCTGAACTTCCTTGATAAGATAGTTATGAACAGCGTCAACACCGAGAACTGCAAGAACGTCATGGGGGTTAACCGCACCTTCTGTAAGATGCTGGCCCTTAACAACGTGTGCACCCTCTTGAATTTCCTGACAAAGTCTTGCATCGAAGGGAATAAGATATTTCTTAACGTCATCCTCACCTGTGATTACAACGTAATTACTCTTCTTAATTTCTTCGAATGAAACCTTACCGTCGATTTCACTGAGCATTGCAAGTGTTTTGGGTTTTCTACCCTCAAAAAGCTCTTCAACACGGGGAAGACCCTGTGTGATATCGGCCTGAGAAGCAACACCACCGGTATGGAAGGTTCTCATTGTAAGCTGTGTACCGGGCTCACCGATAGACTGAGCTGCGATAATACCAACTGCTTCACCAACTGTAACGGGGCCTGCTGTTGCAAGGTTTGAACCGTAACACTTGATACATACGCCGTGGTCGCATTCACAAGTAAGAAGTGAACGAATCTTAATCTTTCTGTCATCGGGATTAGGACGTGCGTTAACCATAGCTGCAATTTTCTTTGCAAGCTCATCGTCAATCATTGTATCTGTATCGCAAACGATTTCGCCGTTTTCGTCACAGAAGTTTTCGAGAAGATATCTACCTGTAAGACGTTCGCTTAAAGGCTCGATAATATCGTTACCGTCTTTAATATCGTAAACCTCAAGACCGTCTGAACAATGGCAATCTTCCTCGCGGATAATAACTTCCTGAGAAACGTCAACAAGACGTCTTGTAAGATAACCTGAGTCAGCGGTACGAAGAGCTGTATCGGCAAGACCTTTACGAGCACCACGAGATGAGATGAAGTATTCGATAATGTTAAGACCTTCACGATAGTTAGCTCTGATGGGAATTTCGATAGTTTTACCTGCAGTATTGGCAATAAGACCACGCATACCTGCGAGCTGACGAAGCTGAGAGTCGGAACCACGGGCACCGGAGTCAAGCATCATAAAGATGGGGTTGTAGGGGTCCATTGCGTTACGAAGCTCTGCAGAAACGTTCTTTGTACAGGCTTCCCAAGCTTTGATTACGCTACGTGAACGGTCCTGAGCACTTAAAAGACCCATCTGATAATCATCTTCGATTGAGTCGATAAGAGCTTCTGTTTCAGCAAGATACTGTTTCTTTTTCTCGGGGATAGTAGCATCGCAAACAGCAACGGTG
>JAZUQS010000018.1:0-58482 GCA_045605825.1 Acutalibacteraceae bacterium | reverse complement strand
AAAACTTAATAGTTATTAAATTATACCGTTTTGTACATTAATGGTATTAGATACCATTAAACTTAAAGATGTTGCTTTTTGTCAAATTAAGTAGTATAATGTATTTGGCTATTTTTGAATTCTTTTGACCTTACTTTTAGGTTTAAAAGAATATTTTCTTTAGTGTCTTTTCGAAAATGTTTTTCGAATTTTTTGATAAGGTGATAAAATGAAAATTCTTGTTGGATATGTAGAAGATTTAAAACATAGCGGAATAGATAAGTATTTATTAAACGTTGTTAATATTGCTAAAGAAAATGGCGTTGTGTTGGACTTCTTAACAAGCCAGTACTCGCAGGACGCAGCGGATTATTTAAGCGGGTTTGGTTGTAACGTTTATACTGTATGTAATTTAAAAAAACCGCAAGACCATTATAAAGATGTATGTGAAATATTAAGAAAAGGCAATTATGATAAGGCTTATTTTAATATTTCAGAGCCCCTTAATATGATGGGACCCAAGGCTGCTCATGACTGTGGAGTTTATACTATAATTCATTCGCACTCTTCGGGTATGGATATAGCAAATAAATACAAACGTCTCGTCCGTGGATTTATAAATGATTTATGTAGACCAATGTTAAGCAAATTTGGTGATAAATTTTTTGCTTGCTCCACAAAAGCGGGATATTGGATGTATACAAAAAAGATTGTTGAATCAGATAAGTTTTCGATAATTTATAATTCGGTAGATGCAACGAAATTCAAGCCGGATGCAGCTTTAGGCGAAGCTAAAAGAAAAGAGCTTAATATACCTGAAGACGCTTTTGTTATAGGTCATGTAGGTAATTACTGTTATGCAAAAAACAACTTCTTTCTCGTAGATATAATGGCGGAAGTTATAAAAGAAAAAAGTAATGCCTTGATGTTATGTATCGGCGATGGTGCAGACCGTGAAGCAGTTGAAGAATATGCCAAAGAACGCGGTGTGTATGGTAATATGCGATTCCTTGGTATCAGAAGTGATATTTCGGCACTTATGAATGCACTTGATGTTTTTGTTTTACCGTCAAGATTTGAAGGCTTACCTATCGTTGCGGTAGAAGCTCAGCTTTGCGGTGTGCCATGTGCTATAAGCAGTAATATTGATAGCTTGGTATTGCTTTCAAACACCTGTGAGAGTATTAGTATTGATGATGCGTCAGAGTGGGCAAAAGTAATCGCGGATTTAGGCACTCAAAAAGCCTCAACCTCGTTAAATCCTGATGCATTAAGTAAGTTTTCTGTTTCAGAAAGTAAAAATCAGATAGTAAATATTTTGATAGGAGGGTAACATGGAAAAATTATACAACAAGACAACCAAGGTGGTAGAATTTTTTGAAATTGTATTTACAATTATGTTTATGGTTGTTGGCTTTTTACAATGTAGTTGCCTTACGTTTGGCAAACCGATTATTTCTTTAGTTCAGTGGCCGACTATTTTTCTTGGTGGTTTGCTTGTTCTTTATCGGTTGCTATTTTTTAAGAAGTTTATTAAGGTGAAAAGTATTTTCCTTCTTTTAGGCTTCATAGCATCGTTTATGCTTTCGATGGTTGTAAATTTTAAATACGGTTTTTATGAAAATTTCCGAGGACTTATTTTCATCGTTTTTCAAATAGGTCTTATTTACGCGTTTGATACTGAAAAAAGTGCTGAAAAAATAGTAAAAAAATTCAATATAGTAGCGCTATTCTATTTGGGATTTGTTTGCGTGCTTTCAGTCATAAGTATAGTGTTCTTACTTAACGGTGTATCTCAAATATATCCCCAAGAGGTTGGTCCTACAATAGTTGTAGGTTTTGCATGGGGACGTCTTTTTGGTGCTTATTGGGATCCTAATATAGCCGCAGCTATGAATGCTATTGCAGTTGCAATATCTGTATATTTTATAACAAAATTCAAAAATATCTTTTTCCGTATTTTAATGGTAATCGGAATATTTATCAATGTTGTCTATATTGCTTTTTCTGACTCTAGAACAGGTATAGTTACATTGTGTATTTCTTCTGTGGTGTTCTTTGCATTCTACGTATTCAACAGAGGCTTTAAAGGTCTTAAAAATAATAGCTTGCGTATAATTGCATGCTTTGTAGCGGTAATTGTTGTAGCCGGTTTAACCTTGAAGCTACCGGGTGCTATAAAAGATGGTTATAATGCATACACAACTGCAAAGTATAACGAGATGCTTGAAAATTCTGTTCAAGAAGAGCCGATTGATGAAAATGTTGGTGCTGATGAAGAAATAGAATCGGTACAGCCGGAAGTTTCTCAACAGGCTCCGCCTACAATATCATCTGACGGTCGAGAGGAAGATATTTCGAACGATATAAGTAACCGCCGTTTTGATATTTGGAAGAGTGCATTCGAACTGTTTAAAACAACGCCTATTGTTGGTACATCTCACTTCAATATTGTGCCGTATGCTCAAGAGGTTATGCCTGATTCATATATAATAACAAATGACCATATGGTTTTTTATACTATGCATAATTTCTTTGTTGATGTTCTTGTTTCTCAAGGTGTATTGGGCATAGCTACAATAATGGGTGCTGCATTATGGATGGTAATTTTCTTGTTAAAGAAATTCAAATTATTCAATAATGGTAAAAATGCTTCGTTGAATTTCGCGGCATTATCTGTAGCATTGACTGTTATAGCTTCATCATTATTTATGACAGAAATAGTTTATGTAATAACCCCCCTTACCTTGATGTTTTGGTTGTCAATGGGGGCACTTATGAATAATTTACAAAAAGAGGATAACTGAGGTAGTTGTATGGAAAAGGTTTTAAGTATTTCAATTGCTGCGTATAACGTTGAAAAATTTATTGAACAATGTCTTAACTCATTTGTTGAAAGTGGCGTTATTGAAGATGTTGAGGTTATCGTTACTGACGATGGCTCAAAAGATTCAACTCCTGAAATTGTTTCAAAATATGCAGAACAGTATCCGGGAAGTATAATACTTGTGCGTCAGGAAAATGCAGGTCCAGGCTCTACTGTGAATAGCGGTATCAGTCACGCTACTGGCAAATATTTCAGAATGGTTGACGGTGACGATTGGGTTAATCCTCAGGATTTTGCAAAGCTTGTTGAAAAACTTAAAAAAACAGACAGTGACGCAGTAATAAACAATTATATTCTTGTTGATAATGATACGGCCGAGCAAAGAACGGTGGAAATAGAGAATATTGAAGCTGATAAGGAATTAAAGCTTGAGGAAGTTGCTCCTAAACTTGATATATCAATGCATAATTTCATTATCAAAACAAGCATAATGAAAGAACACGTAAAGTTATTTAACTGTTTCTATACAGACATGCAGTATCTTGTGTTTCCTGTAAGATATATTAAAACAATAAGCTTTTTTGATTTATATGTTTATATGTATCGTGTTTCTCTTGCAACTCAGAGCATGAATCCTGTAAGTCTTCAAAAGAATATTGCTATGCATGATAAGGTATTGTTTTCTTTACTTGAATATTACGAGGATTACAGAAAATCTGATGATTATAACGAAATAATATCTGAATATCTTATTTCTCGTATTGTCAGAATGGCAGGTTGTCAGTTGGCTATTTATCTTTCATATAAACCAACTGCGGAGAAAAAAGCAGAACTTTACAATTTCTTTGAGCGACTACAGAAATCTTCATCTAACGTTTACGATTCCTTTAAGTGCTTGAAAACGGTAAAGCTTCTTAATACTTCAAAATTGTGTTATTATCCATTATCGATTAAGGTAAGAAAGCAAAATGGCGCATAATAATTAAATAAAACAGAGGCGGATTTCAAAATGGAATCTGCCTCTGTTTTTTGTAAATATTTTCTTGCTATATTCTTTGATAAATGAAACATAATAACAATGCAAACGCAATTAAAACGTAGTGAAGGAGTGTAATGGAAATGGCATCAAAGAATAGCGGTATGCCCGCAGATACAAAGGCAAGTGCAAAGCAGATTCTTAATCAGATTAAGATGGAAGCTGCTTCTGAAGTAGGCGTTGATCTTAAGCAGGGTTACAACGGCGACCTCACATCTCGTCAGGCTGGTTCTATCGGCGGTCAGATGGTTAAAAAGATGATTCAGGCTTACGAAGAAGGCAACAAATAAGGTCATTAACAAAATTGAGCCTTACTGACTTTAGCAGTCACTTAAAGGAGGATCACCTTAAGGGTGAGCCTCCTTTTTGGTAGTGATTGAAATGTGATTGTTTTGATGATTATTACTTTTTTGCTTAAAAAAGTGAAAAAACTTAAGACGTAGATTCTATTAAAAAACTTAAGACGTAGATTCTATTAGATGTTGCAAATCGAAAGTTACGGTGTTAAAATAAAAGTTATGCACAATGTTAATTTTGTAGAAAGGATTCGTTAGAATTAGAAATATTTATGAAAAATAGTAAAATTATGAGAGGTTTAAGTTTGATACTGGCGTTGCTGTTGGTTTCGTACATAGGGATACCGGTTTTAGCTGCTGATGATATTGAAAGCGGTATTTCAGTAGCAGCGGACGGTACAATAACTGCTACGTCTGAAGATGGAGTTCAGTACGTAGTATTTATGGTTACAAACATACACTACAATTCTTTAGAACCTTATGTTTCTGAAATGGTAGCTCTTCACGGGGAAATAGATTCTTCTTCGGACCGAATGTATGCATTCGGTGTTGTAGGTCCTATGTGTCTTACACAGTCTATTGAGCAGATGAACGAAGAGGTTAATACTGTTTTTGCTCTCGCAGAAAAATATAATGTACCCGTATTCTTTCAAATGGATGATTGCACGAATTACGCCACAGAATTTGGACATGATGCAACCATTGATGATGAAGGTAATAAATTTTATGATGACCCTGAAATGTGCGAATGGATTGCTTTTCCAGAAGAGGGTGAAGAATGGGGCGGACAAAGTTACGGTATGCTGCCAAGATGGCATTGTAACTGGAGTGGTACGCCTTTTGCTACTGCAGGCGGTTTCCCGTGCTTCAATTCTCCCAAATATCTCGCTTGGTATGAAAAGCAGGTAACAGAAGGCTTCATAGAACCGTTAATTGAAAATTACGAGAGGCTAAAAGCTGAGGGAAAAGCTTATCTTCTTGCAGGTATAAATACCGGTTGGGAAACACAGATACCCGATTATACAGATAAAACTTACGCTTCTCTTGAGGAATTTGAAAAAGCTCAATACGGTATGCATGCTTTGCATAATCTCGGTTACGATGCTGAATCAATTTTTGATGAAGCAGTAACTCGTATGCTTAGTGAAACTGAGGTTATAAGAGAGCTTCTCTATGAAGTGATTGCGGATTATATTGAGTTTACGTGTAAGATGTTTTATGATGCAGGTATAGAAAAATCCAAAATATTTTCGCATATAGTATCTGTTTCGTCATATTTGGGTGGTTGTTCAACAGAATATCCTCCTACGGATGTATGCATTAACGATTATTGCACTCCCGGCTGGACAATGAGCCCCAAAACCTGTAATTATAACTTGGCACAGCTCGAAAAAGAGCTTGGAGAAAATGGCAGAAATGAATATGTTAATGCAGAGGGTTACGCTCATTATGATGACGTGGCAACCTGCACAGCGTATTTTGAGGAAAGTCTTTGCGGTAATGCAAAGCTCATAACGGTTTTCGGCTATGACCAATCAACAGGAACTTACGGTTATGAAAAAAGCGAAAACTTCTATTTTGTTAAAGTGGTAAAATCCTGGCTTGCCCGTGAAATAGGCCCTGATTATACCTGGGCAAACCGTCCAAGCCTAGTTGCAAAGCTTAATACCTGTAAAACCTGCGGTGGAACATTATCAAACGGCTTTTGTCTTACGGATAACAGCCATTACGATGTTCCTTTTAAAGACGCAAGTGGCTTTTATACAATAAAAAATGCAGGTAATCTGTATTGGTTCCGAGATCAGGTTAATAACGGGAACAACGGAATTTTCTGCAGGCTTGCTTGTGATATAAGTGACAATATAGATATTTATAATTCTGACGGCTCGCTTAAGTCAGAAAATTTCCGCGCTTGGACCCCTATCGGAGTAAAAGGGTCTACCAGCAGTAGAAGTGTTGCATTTAATGGAGTTTTTGACGGTCGCGGATATACACTCAGGAATTTTTATAATGTAAATGGCGACGATTATACCGCATTTATAGGTTATCTGGGTAGTAGCGGTGTTGTAAGAAATGCAAATATCAGTTCCTCATATTTTAAAGGAGCCCAATATGTTTCCGGACTTGTTGCTCTTAACGAGGGCACAATTCAGAATTCTTATAGCAGCGGTGCTGTTGCAGGTACAAGGTATTTAGGCGGTATTGCAGGTCAGAATGAAGGTACTATAATTAATTGTTATTCTGTCGGCGGCGTTACCGGAACAGGAACAAGCTCTTTTTTTAATCCTGCTTATTATGTAGGTGCTATATGCGGTGATAATGGCGGTACAGTTTCAAACTGCTATTATTTAACCGGCTCTGCAACTGCTGATGGAACAACTCAGCTTGGCATAGGTGGATCAAGATGGGGCAGTTCATCAGATTCGGGTACTACATCTAAAGAGCTTGCTCAGTTCAGTAGCGGTGAGGTTGCATACTTGCTTCAGTCCGGTAGCGGTTATCGTATTTGGGGACAAAAGAGCAATAGCAACGGCTCTCTTCCTGTAATATCAGGTAAACCAATGCATGCAGTTGCAAAGTATGATTCCGATGAGGGATATTCTGTCGGCAGTATATGTGATTTGAACAATGATAGAAGTATAGGTGCATCGGATTATCAGATATTTGTAAATATGGCTTTAGGTGATAACAATACGGAAGCAACGGCTGAAGATAGTGTAACCTTCGCAAGAGCCGATATTACAGGCGATAGGGTAGTAAACGTTTTAGACGTATTCGACGCCCTGAGGCTTTATTACGGTCACAAAAAATTAGATGTGTTTGGTGCAGGTGATTTTAACGGTGACGGTGTTTGTACCGATGAAGATACTGCTAATATAAAACAAACCGTAACCAATAAGAATTTTGTGGGTAAATCCGCATTAATGGCTTGTGATTTCAATGGTGACGGTAGTGCAGACGGCTATGATTTAGAAGAGGCATTCGGCATTTCTGCTGTGGATAACTATGTGTATTTTGACACAAAATACGGCGAGAATGAAAGACACTATTTTGATTTGTACATTCCCAAGGATAAGAAAACTGTGGGCATAGTTCTTATGCTTCACGGTGGTGCCTGGATGTACGGAGATGAAAATGAATTTGCAGGCAGACTTGAGCAACTCGCTAAAGAAGGCTATGCCGGAGTGGCGGTAAGGTACAGATATATTGATGAGAATGTGAATCTTGACGACTTAATGGATGATATCGAGCAGGCAATGGGTCTTGTAAAGGATATCGGCGAATCTCATGGGGTTGAAATTTCGGGATTTCTCTCAACAGGTGGTTCTGCAGGTGGTCATTTATCGCTTCATTATGCTTATTCCCGTGCAGACAGTTCACCAATTCCGCCGAAAGCTGTTGTAAGCTATTGCGGGCCTGCAGATTTAGCAGATGAATATTATTATTACAATGAAGACCTTCAATCTAATAACGGTCTTGGTGATGAGGAATATGTTTCTTTGGTGCTTGGGTATGCAAGTGGGTTCCCTCATACCTATGAAACACGATCACAAGCAAAGGATGCTTTGAAATTTGTGTCACCTATTTACTATATTGATGAAAATACAGTTCCTACTGTTATTAACCACGGTGTAATGGATAATATCGTACCGTATAGAAATGCTGTTTCGTTGGATGCAAAGCTTACGGAATACGGAATAGAGCACGTGCTCAATTCATATCCTACTTCGGGTCACGGCTTGGAGTTGGATGCAGAAAATATGGCCATTGCAGAACAACTTTTTTGGCAATATATTAAAAAATATCTTGATTCGGTTAATGCATAAAAATTACCTCCTATGGTAGAGTTAATAACTACCGTAGGAGGTATTTTTTATTTTTCGTTTTTTGGGTAATAATAAAATCATAATATTTGAATAAAAGATTTCTTTTTTTAAAGCCTTAAAACAATTTGTAAATCGGTTGTAATAGTAAAAATCTTGTGGTAAAATTATACATAACTACGGAGGCGATTTTATGACGAAAACAATGCAGAAAAAGTATGCCCGTCTTATTGCAAGAGTGGGTGCAAATATAAAAAAGGGTCAGCCTGTAAGGATTTATTGTGAGGCAGACCAATACGAATTTATCACAATTCTTGTAAATGAATGCTACAATGCAGGGGCTTCCAGAGTAGAAGTCGATTGGGGCTTTCAAGCTGTGACAAAAATAAATTATAAATACCGTTCTCTTAAATCATTAAGTGAGGTGCCTGCTTGGCAGGAAGAAAGACTTAAGCTTATGGTTGAAGAGGTGCCTTGTAGAATTTATATTGAAAGCGAAGACCCTGACGGACTTGCAGGTGTAGACCGCGAAAAGATGCAGAAATCACAAATGGCAAGGTATAAAATCACTAAAAAATCCAGTGACGCCCTTGAGAATAAAGATCAGTGGTGCATTGCGGCGGTGCCATCATACGCTTGGGCAAAAAAGGTTTTCCCAAATGAAACAAAAACAAAGGCATATAATATGCTTTGGAATGCCATTCTAAAAACTGTTTATGTTTCAAAGGATAACGACCCTATTGAAGAGTGGCAAAAGCATAATGCAGATTTAAAGAAAAGAACAGCGTATCTTAATGAGAAAAAATTTGATTATTTAGAATATAAAAGCTCAAACGGCACTGATTTTAAAGCATCACTTATCCCCGAAAGCCATTGGTGCGGCGGCGGTGAAAACACTCTTTCAGGTATTTTCTTTAACCCTAATTTACCAACAGAGGAAGTTTTTATTTCACCTAAAAAGGGCTTTGCCGAAGGTAAGCTCGTTTCTACAAAGCCTCTTTCATATCAAGGTCAGATTATCAATAATTTTTATATCACTTTTAAAGATGGAAAAGCAGTAGAATGGAAGGCTGAAGAGGGTCAAGATCTTTTAGATAAAATGCTTTCTATGGATGATGGTGCAAAGTATTTAGGCGAATTGGCTCTTATTCCCTATAACAGCCCTATTGCGAATACGGGTATTCTTTTCTATAACACCTTGTTTGATGAAAATGCAAGCTGTCACGTTGCTCTCGGCAGAGGCTTCTGCGATACTATTGACGGTTTTGAGGATAAATCTCTTGAAGAGTGTCAGGCACTCGGTGTCAACGACAGTATGATTCACGTTGACTTTATGATAGGTGCCCCTGACCTTGAGATTACAGGCTATAAAGATGGGAAAGCATATCCTATTTTTAAAGATGGTAATTGGGCGTTTTAGTGCTTGATAAATCGGCGAACTTCGGCATGTATCAACCTTGCAGTATCCGTATACAGCTTCGGTTTACACGAAACCGAATTTCATCCGATTTCTCTGCGCAGGGAAGTAAATCGAAGAATAGTGCTTGATAAATCGGCGAACTTCGGCTTGTACAGCTAATAAATCACTAATTTACGGAGGAAATTATTATGTCAACAGGAATGCCTAAAAAATGGAAAGTAGACAGATTTAAAAGACCTGAGCCTGCACCGTTAAAATTCGGTGCAGACGGTAAATTTAAAATTTTACATATAACCGATATCCACGATGTTGAGCCTATAATGGATGATGACGAAATCAGAGAAATTCCTGATAATAAGGATAAAGAAACTATAAACGTTATTGAAAAACTCGTTGAAAAAACTAACCCTGATTTAGTTGTTTTCGGCGGTGACAACGTAAGCGGTTATTGGGAAGAATTTAATTATGATTACATTCAAAGTACAATTCAAAAAATAACCGCACCAATAAGAGAAAGGAATATTCCTCTTTGTATAGTTTTTGGTAATCACGACGGCGAGCTTGGTTTCCACACCGAGTTTCAGATGATGCAATATATGGAATACGATAACTGCCGTTCAAATCTTAACGATGAAAACGTTTACGGTTGCGGTAACTGTCTTGTTACAATTAAAGACAGTAAGGGCGAGAAGGATGCAGTTGCAATCTGGCTTTTCGATTCTAACGATTACGAAACAAATTCAGAAGGCGGAAATTCCTACGACCACGTTCACGATGACCAGATTGAATGGTATGAAAGAAAAGCCGAAGAGCTTAAAAAAGCTAACGACGGTATTCCGCTTCCTGCAATTCTTTTCCAACATATCCCCGTACAGCAAGAGCTTAACGGCTTTAAGGTAGTAACAAAAGATGATGAATATACCTTTGAAAGAGACGGTAATTACTACTATCTTGGTAACAAAATATTAGAGGGTAGAGTAAGAGAAGTTCCTTGCCCACCTAATATGGAAAAGGATTATTCAAATCAGTTTGAAAGCTGGAAGAAAACGGGCGATATTTTTGCCGCATTCTTCGGTCACGACCACGTTAACGATTTCAGAATGAATATTGACGGAATTGACCTTTATCAGACCTTGGGTGCAGGCTATTTTACTTACGGTCTGGAAAGAGGCGGAAGGCTTATAATTCTCGATGAAAATACACCGAGAAAGCTTGAAACTCAATCAATTGAAATTGAAAGAATCACAGACACAAAATTCAGATAAAATTGTATAAAGCGGGTGGTTTTATGGGCGATAAAAAGTTGTACATACTTACGTATGAGCACGGTGGTTACGTGCTTTGGAAAAATGAAGTTAAACCGAGATTAAACACTCTTTTTGAATGGATGAAAAAATATCCTAAATTGAGAATAGGTCTTGATTATGAATCCTTCACTTTTGACGAGTTTTCTAAAGAAGATAAAGAGGTTGTTGAGCTTATCGGGAAGCTTTTGAAAGAATATCCTGATAGGGTGGGGCTTGGTGCTACAACCTATGGTCAACCTTTGGCTCTTACTATTTCTGAAGAGTCAAATGCACGTCAGCTAATTTACGCAGTAAGAACAAACCTTTCTTATTACGGAAAAACACCGTCTGTATATTCTATTTCGGAATTTGCTTTGCATAACCAAACCCCTCAGCTTATAAAGCTTTGCGGATATGAAGCAGCAATACTTCGTTCTCATGTTATGGGCTACGGCTACCCTCGTACTTTTGACTCTGCTTGGGGTAGGTGGATAGGTAAGGATTTTACGGAAATTCCGGCAGTGCCTACATACGATAAACAAGGTAGAGGTTATAACTGTACAACCGTTGATAACTGGATTCTTTCAAGATTACCTGAAACAACGGGTATTGCTCTTGAAGAATTTGAAGAGATGTTCGAGAAATATACCCCTCTTTTAGCTTCAAGATACGATGACCTTACTCAAGAAATTGAGCCTATTACCGCTCATATTGAAGAAAAAGACAATTATGAATACGTTCTTTTAGAGGATATCCCCGAGCTTTTCGGTGAAGCAAAGGATGAACTGAAAACAACAGATAATGATTTCCACGTTCAGATGCCTTGGGGTTATTGCGGAAATGAGATTTTTAACGGTGTCAGAAAATCTGAAATTGACGTTGTTATAGCTGAAAGACTTAATGCTTTTTCGGTAGCAATGGGTAATAAATGGGAAAAAGACTTATTAGATACTTCTTGGAAATATGCCCTTGCCGCCCAACACCACGACGTAACAATTTGCGGCCTTTTGGACCTTGCAAGAAGATTTATCCCAACGTCGTTAAAAGCATCTGAAGAAGTTAAAGAAAAATCTTTGAAATCAATTAAAGAATCGCTTAAAGCAAATGATAATAACGACGGCTCAAAGCTTGTTGTTAATACAAATTCATTCGCTATTGATGATTGGATTGATGACGGTGATAATGTTTTACATATTCAGTTACCGCCGTTTACAGCTAAAGTTATAAGTTGCAACGAATTATTAAAAGATACGTTCGGTTATACCTGGGATGAAAACAGTTGCATACTTACTACACCTTGTTATAAAATTAAGTTAAATAAAAACGGCATTGAGTATATAAAGGATGTAAAAACTGATAAGTTTATTTCAGATAATAAGAATATTCCGTCTTTTACCGCTTGTATAGATGACGTTGACGTTTCTTCTTGCGGTGAGTGGAAAGTTGTTTTAAAGGATAACGTAGCCGTTGCAACTTATAACGGAGTAATAGGTGACGTTCCTTTATTCTATGAAATGAAATTCAGAGGCAATTCACCTCGTATTGACTGTAAAACTAAATTTGAAGTTCATAATCAGCGTATAGGCAGAATAGGTGATAAAGCCGGGCTTGAAAAATCGCTCACAGTTAACGGTCATACCCACGAAAGCAAGCTTTGCTTTAATCTTAATCTTTGCCTTGACAAGAACAGAAAAATGTTCAGAGATTTGCCCTATTCAATTTCTGAATGGGATGGACAAGTAAGAAAAACAGAGGATTACTGGTATAAAAAAGACCGTATTATTATTGATACACCCGTTTCTGCGGAAGAATCTTTCGAATCTTCAACATACATTAACGGCATATATTGGGTAAGCCTTAAGGATAGTAATCAGGGCTTGGCGATTATGAATAAGGGTTGTATGGGCTCGGTTGTAAGAGGTAATTTACTTTCGGTTCCGTTAGTGTATTCAAATGAATATATGTGCGGCACAGTTATTCTTGACGGTATTTATGAAGATGAATTTGCAATTTTACCCTTTGATTCTGATTTAACAGAAAACGAGCTTCACAAAAAAGCCTTTTCATACGAATATTCTCCCGTTTCAGTTGCTTGCGGTAACTCGGACGCTACCGAAAGAGAATTTACGTTTGCAGAATTTGATTCGGTAGATAAAACTGTTATAGCTACGTCAGTTTATCCCGAAGATGACGGTATTTTAGTGCGTTTTTGCAATTATTGTGATAATGGAACTGAAGCTATTCTTAAATCGAAAATGGGAACTGTTTCCAATGAGGTTGATTTGTTAGGAAACGTGCTTTGTGACGTAGCGGACGGCAAATTGGAATTCAGACCATGGGAAATCAAAACTGTTAAAATTACAAAGTAATAAAATAAAAATATGCCCTGATTCTTTAATTAAAAAGAATCAGGGCATTGTATTTCACTTTTGTTTAAAAATCTGCAAGGTCGTAATAATGATGCTCTGTAACAGTGTTACCTGTTGAATCAATTGTAAGAGTTGTACCGCCGATAAGATCTTCGTCATAATAGCAGCCTTCACCTAATTTAAGACCGTAAGTGAGTCTCACGCCTTCGTAAAGGATGGATGAACTGTTGACGTGGTCGTGGCCGCAGATAATGTTCTTTGTGCCATTTGCTTTAAATACGTCGAAGCAACCGTTATTTACGGGATCACCGCAAACCCATTCGTTGTTAATACCGAAGGAGGTATCTGCATATTCGGGACGGTAACACTGGTTTTCTTCATCCCAAGCGGCTGCCCAAGCTTCTCTGTATTCGTAAACAGGGATATGGATGAAAACAGAGTTGTCAACAACTTTTCCCTCGATTTCAGAAATACCGTTTACAGCCCATTTGAACCATTTAATCTGGTTAGGCCAGAGATGGTCATATTCATCTTCAAGAACAACACCGTCATTAAGGTAGTAATCTCTGTTTGAGTGAGTATCCATCATAAAGAGTGAATGGATGATGCTACCGTTATCCATAATGTTTATAATATAGTTACCGTAACCCATATCTTTAGGGCCGTAGCGGAAAAGACAGTTTTCAGCTTCCATAAAGAGCTCACAACACCAGAACTCACTTACGCAACCTTGACCGTCATGGTTACCCATAACAGGAGCCCACGGAATACCGAAGGAGTCAATAATATTTACAAGCTCAATATAAGCCATTGTATCCCAAGCGTTGTCACCGGTAAGAGTAATTAAGTCGGGCTGAGTGTCTTCAACGAGTTTAGTGATGATTGCGTTTGAACGAGCACCCATATCGCCGTAAACTTCGCCGTCACTAAGTTGAACGTCTGTAATGTTGAGAATGACGAAATCTTTTTCGGGGTTTTTAACGAGAATTTCGTAATCCTCTTCTGTAAATTGTTTGTCTTGTGACCATTCAGTAAAGAAAGAATCTTCGCCACCTGCAGTAATAACTGTATTTATAGGTGCAAGAATCTGACTGAATGCAAGAAGAAATGAAATAATAAGCTGGATTATTGCCATTTTGCCTACCTCCTAATGATTTTTTATAATTGTACCACTATTTGATATGTAATTCAAGTTGAAAAAGAAAAGATTTCCAAGTCTTTGAGGTGTCTGCTTTTGATAAAAGACGGTTGCTTTTTAATGCTTTGTATAGTAATATTTATAAAGAAATACTCCTTAATTATGACGGTGATAATATGAACAAAGCAAAATACGTAAATACTATGATTGGTACTGTTGGTGACGGGCAGATAGAAGAGTCTCACGGTGGCGGAAAAACATATCCGGGAGTATGTCTTCCGGGAGGGATGGTGCAGTTGTCGCCTGATACGGTAACCGGTGGCGATAACGGTAGCGGTTACAACTACTGCCACGACACTATTGAGGGCTTTAGCTTTAATCATATGAGCGGTATAGGCTGGTACGGTGATTTAGGTAATCTTCAGATAATGCCTGTTACAAATTGCGAAAGCCTCAGAAGCGGAAGCAATTTATATCAGCCCTTTAAAAAAGGAGGAAAGGGTTGGAAATCTGAATTTTCTCATGAAACTGAAGTAACTAAAGCGGGTTATTATTCTGTTGAGCTTGACAGATATAACGTTTTGACAGAGCTGACCGCAACAGAGCATACGGGACTTTTACGTTTCACGTATCCCGAGAATGAAGATGCAAAGCTTATTTTGAATTTTTCAAGAAGAATAGGTGGAAAAGCAGATTTTCAAAAAATTAATATCGTTAGCAATAATCGTATTGAAGGCACAATTATTTGCACACCTAAAGGTGGTGGCTTCGGTCACGGTCACGGTAAAATAACGTATAACTACCATTTCGTATGTGAATTCTCTGTACCTGCTAAAGAAATGAGATTTTTCAGCGATGAAGAATTTCTCTCTGAAGGTTTAAATAAGCTTGAGGGTGAGGATTTAGGTATAGAGGCTTGCTTTGGTAAATTATCTGAAAAGCTTGTTGTAAGATGTGCAGTCTCCTACGTAGATTTAGACGGTGCAAAAAACAATCTTCAGAATGAGGATTTCGGATTCGATTTTGATAAAGTAAGAGAAACTGCAGTTTCTAAATGGGAAAATGCATTTGGAATACTTGACGTTACGGGTGATGACCAAAAGGATTTAGAGGTTTTTTATACTTGCCTTTATCATGTGCTTTTAGACCCGCGAATTTCAAGCGATGTTGATGGCAGATTTGCTATTAAAGACAATGTTTATACTGCTGACGGCTATAAACAAAGAACGGTTTTCAGCGGTTGGGACGTTTACAGAAGCGAATTTCCGCTTTTAGCAATAATAAAGCCCGATATGGTCCACGATGAAATCAACTCGCTTTTAAGAATTGCTGATATTAACAACTCATCATTTCCCCGTTGGGAGCTTTTAGGTATAGATGCTTCCTGTATGGTAGGTGACCCAGGCCTTATTGTTATTGCAGATGCAATTTTAAAGGGCTTTAATACATATGATATTAAAAGAACTTATGAAATTGCAAAAGCATCAATTTTTTCTCAAAAAGAGCTTAACGGTAAGGCTTTTCATTCTATAAGACCCAACTGTGAAGAGTATTTTAAAGATGCTTTTATTCCCGAAGAATTAAGTGACACTTTAGAATATTTGTTAGCAGATTATACTATGGCAAAGCTTGCTGAAAAGTTAGGCAAAAAAGAGGATGCCGAATATTTTTACAGTAGAGTAGAAAGATATAAGGATAACTACGATAAAAAGCAAGGCTTTATGATACCCCGTAATAAAAACGGCGAATTCGACACCATTGAAGACAGATATTACGATGACGGTTGCGTTGAAAGTAATATTTTTCAGCAGGGTTGGTTTGCCCCTTACGACGTAAAGGGGTTAAGTGAGCTTTTCGGTGAAAAACGAACACTTGAGCTTTTAGAGGAGTTTTTTGACAGAGCCGAGCTTCGTGCTCTTTGGAATGACGATTATAACCATTCAAACGAGCCCTGCCACAATATTACTCATTATTTCAGTATTTTAGGCTACCCCGAAAGAACGCAGTATTGGACAAGGCGAGTGCAAAAGGAAAGCTATAATACCGATGCCTACGGTTTTTGCGGTAACGAGGACGTCGGTCAGCTTTCTGCGTGGTTTGTATTATCTGCAATTGGTTTTGCCCAGGTTTGTCCCGCTGATAACAAGTATTATATAAATACACCTCTTTTCAAAAAGAGTGAGTTAAAGCTCAATAATAGCTATCATAGCTGTAAGAATGCGGAAACCTTTTCTGTTGAGTGCGATAAAGATCCGTTGGAATATCCGTATATTAAAGAAGCTTTTTACAACGGCAAAAAAGTTGATAAGGCTTATCTTACATACGAGGAAATTACTGACGGTGGCGTTTTGAAAATTAATCTTTCAAAGGAGCCTGCAAAATCTTTTTAAAGCTTTGTAAAATTCTTTCGGTTATATAAAACAATCATTGAGGAGGGCTACTGTGAAATATCGTTTAGATAAATACGGTAATGAATTATCTGTTTTAGGCTTTGGATGTATGCGTTTTCAAAAGAAAATGGGTAGAATCGTAATGAGTGAAGCAGAAAAGCAGGTAATGAATGCATACAATAACGGCGTTAATTATTTTGATACTGCCTTTATTTACCCCGGTAGCGAAAGTGCAATAGGCGAAATATTTGAGAAAACGGTATACGAGATAATATTTATATTGCAACAAAGCTTCCGCCCCAAGTTATAGTCAATTTAGACGTTCTTGACAAGCTTTTTAACGAACAGCTTAAAAGATTGAGAACTGACCATATTGATTTCTATCTTATGCATATGATGAGCGATATCAAGGTATGGGATCGTTTAAAGGGCATAGGAATTGAAAAGTGGATTGAGGATAAAAAGGCAAGCGGAGCAATTCGTCAGATTGGTTTTTCATATCACGGTAATTCTGAAATGTTTTGTAAGATAATAGATGCATATGATTGGGATATGTGTCTTATTCAATATAACTATATGGATGAGCATACCCAAGCGGGTAGAAAAGGTCTTTATCACGCCCACGAAAAAGGCATACCCGTAATGATAATGGAGCCCTTAAGAGGTGGCAGATTAGTAAACGATTTACCTGCTGATGCAAAGAAGATTATTTCTGAACATCCCGTTCAGCATACACCTGCTCAATGGGCATTCCGTTGGTTATGGAATCAGCCTGAGGTAACGGTTGTGCTTTCGGGTATGAATTCCGAAGAAATGGTAAAAGACAATATTGAAACTGCATCAACTACTGAAATCGGCGAGCTTACAGAGCTTGACGAAGCAATGCTTAAAAAAGTAGTTTCAGCTATAAATTATAAATTAAAGGTTGGTTGTACGGGCTGCGGTTACTGTATGCCTTGCCCGCAGAATATCAATATCAGCGGTACTTTTTCTGCATATAACAGAAAGTATACTGACGGAAGCTTTAATGCTTTTACGGAGTACGTTCAAAACACTTCTATGCAAAACAGTGCAGGTGCTTCGAAATGTATCGGTTGCGGTAAATGCGAAAAGCATTGTCCTCAAAACATTGAAATACGAAAAGAACTTAAAAACGCAGAAAAAGAGCTTGAAAATTCGGTGTATAAGTTAACCGATAAATTGATAAGCACATTTTCAAAGAAAAAATGAGTGTAAAATGAAAGATTTAAAACTTTTAAATTCAAACGCACTAAAATTCATTGCAATTTTTGCTATGACCTTAGATCATATTGCGTGGGCGGTTTTCCCGGGATATCCAACCGAAGCTTTACCCGTAATTTTGCATATTATTGGTAGAATAACCTGCCCTATTATGTGCTTTTTTATTGCGGAGGGTTTTTATTACACAAAGGATATAAAAAAGTATACGGCACGGCTTTTTGTTTTTGCTGTAATTTCTCATTTTGCATATATTTTTGCATCAAACAGCTTTGTTGATTGGAAATCGTTCATTCCGTTTTATTACGGTGATATTCTCAATCAAACAAGTGTAATGTGGCCTCTTGCTTGGGGACTTGTTATGCTTCGCATTGAAAAGAGTCAAAAGATTAAAAACGTGTGGTTAAAAATGCTTTTAGTTCTTTTGATATGTATTGTAAGCTTTCCCAGTGACTGGAGTTGTATTGCAAGCCTTTGCGTGTTAGCTATAGGCTCAAACAGAGATAATTTTAAAAAACAAATGATATGGATGACGGGGTTTGTTGCGATTTACTCCATCGTATATCTTTTTAGCTTTGATTTAGTTTACGGTGTGATTCAAATGGGTGTGGTGCTTTCAGTTCCTCTTTTGATGATGTATAACGGGAAAAGGGGCAAAAATCCCAAGGTTAATAAAATAATGAAATGGTTTTTCTATATTTACTATCCGCTTCATCTCTTTATCATTGGTGTTATTAAATTTGTGTTTTGATTACTAAATAAAAAATGTCGCAGTCCTGATTTTTCAGAACTGCGATTTTTTACATTTGGTCTAATATATATTTTTTTATATCCTCAAGCTTGCTTTTTTGCCATTCGCCCTTTTCAGCTTTTTCGGCTAACGGGCAAAGAATAAAGAAATCTAAGGTTTCACCGGGGACTCTGCCGGTTCTTAGTTCTTCAGAAAAATGCTCTTTCCATTTTTCTTCGGTAGCACCCTTGAATTCTTCAGGCTTAAGATATGTCATCTGTCGCTTCGTTGCCTCAATATGCATTTTAGCGGAAAGAGGGGAAAGTAGCTTATAATCTTCCTCTTGTACGTCTTGAAAAATTGGTGGTAAAGCGTGTTTCACAACGTGCTCGTCACCACGTAATATTTTTAGCCCCATCGGTTCATATGAAAACTCATTTTCTGTAAAATTGAGTTTCACAAGAATACCGTATTCGGTGTTAAACTGTGAACGCTGATAATCGGTGTCAAAAATAAAGTTACCTAATGAATAAAATATTATTTTATCACCGACTGTTTCGTAATTCATAGGCACATGAGGATGATGTGCTACAACGATATCAGCACCCATTTCTAAATATTTATGATATCTTTCTCTTGTATAAGGTGAGGGAAGAGGAGTGAATTCTTCACCTGCGTGAGCAACAACAACGCACCAACGGCACTTTGCTTTTATTTCATTAATAGTGCTTTGAATTGCGTCTAAATCACTCCAGCTATAGCACCCTGCTTTGTTTTCGTCGGCTTTACGGCAGGCACGCTGATAGCCAACACCGAAAAGACCGATTCCGCCTGCTTCATCAAGTATTACGGGCTTTCTTGCTTCGTGGATATCCATACCTGCACCGATAGTTTTTGCACCGTTTTCTTTTGCGTAATCTAACGTGCATTTTATACCGTATTCTCCTGCATCCATAATATGATTGTTGCAGATATTCCATATATCTGCTTTCATATTTTTGAAAACCTTGATAGCGGCAGGGTCTATTGTGTGAAGTAATTGCTGTACACCGCTTTGAGTTGTGTTTTGCGGTGCTTCTGCAACGGGTCCCTCAACGTTTGCAATTACGTGGTCAGCACTGTGAAGAAAACGCAGCACTTCATCTGATAAAAGTTTTTCGTCATCCCACTTGCCGTACATATAACGGTCAAAGCCGATATCACCCGTGAAAACTAAAGATGTTTTATCTTTCATAGGTTATCCTTTCAGTTGTTTGAATTGTAAACTATATCGTTAAAAAATTGATTTCAATAAACTAATTATACAGTAAACTCAACACACTCATTTCCGTTAAGCTCTATTTTAAGGATACCATTTTCAATTTCAGCATTTTTATTTGCTTTTATTGAACTTGTGCGGTCATTGAGTTTTAATTGTAATACTCCTCTATTTGCAGCGTGTGCAACCGCCTTTGTAAGCTTTCCGTTTGCCCATTCTAAATCAAAGGTGAAATTGCCTCTTGCTTTAACGCCTTTAATTGAGCCGTCGCCCCATTGGTCAGGTAAAGCGGGTAAAAGCTCAACGATTCTGTTGTCAGGTGAGCCTAAATGACTTTGAATAAACATTTCAGTAATACCTGCAACACCGCCGAAGTTACCGTCAATCTGGAATGGGGGATGAATATCGAAAAGGTTATAGGCTGTGCATTCATTAACAAGGTAGTGTAAATGCTTCATAGTGTTTTCGCCGTCTTTAAGACGGGTGTAGAAGCAAACGGTCCAAGCTATTGACCAGCCTGTTGAGCCACCGCCGTTTTCAATTCTTCTTGCAATTGTTTTCTTTGCTGCCTCGTAAATTTCAGGGTCGTTTTCGTTAATCTGGTCAGCAGGGAAAAGACCGAAAAGCTGAGAAATATGACGGTGACCGGGTTCTGTTTCCTCGTAGTCCTTTATCCATTCCTGAATATTGCCGTATCTTTCGCTTACCTTCATAGGCGGTAACTTTTCCAAAACATCCTTTAACTCGATAACAAAATCTTTATCAACATTTAATTTGTCGCAAGCAAATATTGTACGGGTGAAAAGTGCATAAATAATTTGGAAATCAATCGTAGCACCGTGAGTCATCATACTTTCTTTTTTGTTTCCGTCAGAATCTATATAGTAAAATTCGTTTTCGGGTGAGTTTGAGGGTGAGGTTACAAGCTGACCGTTACCGTCTTCAATAAGGTAATCGCATACGAACTCGCAAGAACCTTTTAAAATCGGGTAGATTTCTTTTAAGTAATCTACGTCGTTTGTGTATTCGTAATGCTCCCAAAGGTTAAGGCAAAGCCAAGGACCTGCCATAGGGAAGAAGCCACAGTCAACGCTATCGTGAACGCCTGTTCTACCGAAAGCATCAGAGGTATGGTTTATAACCCAGCCTCTTGCGCCGAAAAGCTCTTTTGCGGTAGCCTTACCGAAATTGCTTACCGTTTTCATAAAATTTATAAAGGGAAGAGCAGTTTTTGAAAGGTTTGCAGATTCGGAGGGCCAATAGTTCATCTGTAAATTGATGTTCGTGTGGAAATCACTGCCCCAAGGGGGAAGAAAATCATGACACCATATACCCTGAAGATTTGCGGGAAGCTTTGCGTTTTTACCCGAGCTTTCAATAAGCAAATATCTGCCGAAGTTATAATATAAAGTGTAAAAATCGGGGTCGTATTTACCTTCGTATAAATCGTCCATACGCTCATCGCAGGAAATATCTGAATAGTCGGGTGATTTTAACTCAAATTTTACACCGTCAAACCATTTTTTATGGGTAGCAATATGCTGAACTTTAACATCGTCATAATTTGCTTTTGAAACTTTTTCAATATCCTCGTTAAGCTTTTTGCGATAGTCTATATTTTCGTCAATATCAAATTTGTCAATATTATAGTTGGTTGCGAAAGCTCCGTAAACGGTAACGTAGGTTGCATTTGTTACGGTGATACTTGAATGCTCGCAAGAAAGCTCACCGTCAGTATCAATACGGATTTTTGCACCGAAGGACATACCTTCACCGCCTTCGCCGTGGTGAGTATCAGTAGCAAAGGTTGTTCTGCCGTTCATTATTATTGTGCTGTTGTCAATGCAACCCGAATAAGCATCCTGCTTTCTGATGTAGCTTATTTTACAAGAGAAAATTTTATTGTCTGTTGTAACCTTATAAACAAGAGAATCATAATCGGGGCTTACAAAAGCTTCGCTCTTGTAGCTTATTCCGCTTTTTTTCCAATAAACGCGGGCAATAGCCTCACTTAGTTCTAATTCTTTGCGATAATCCGTGTAAGGTGATTTATCAAGGAAATCAATGAAAAGCTCACCGAAGCTTTCATAAGAACGAACAACGGGCGGGTCTGACAAGAAAGTTTTTCTTGCAAGTGCTGCAGCCTCATCAAGCTTTTCTTCAAAAATAAGAGTTCTTATTTCGTGAAGAGCCTCGGGGGAAGCGTGATATTTTTCTTGAATCTGTTTTCCTGTCCATAAGGATTCTTCGTTAATTTCTATTTGCTCACAATCGGGGTTTCCGTAAAGCATAGCACCTACTCTGCCGTTGCCTAAAGGAAAAGCCCACATCCAATCATTTTTAAATTCATTGTGCCAAAGATTCGTTGACATAGTAACACCCTGTTTCTTATGCTTTGTATTTCGTTCATTATATCATTGTAATACAGTTTTTTCAACAGTATAAAGTGTTGATAAATATAAGTTATAGCTTAAAAATATTTACAATCGTTTGAAAGTATGTTATAATTTTAACAGATGAATTTGGTATGATACAGCCAAATCAACATTTAATGGGTATGCTTCAATGCTTTTGCTCGATTTTACTTGGAAAGACAGGCAGGTGACGGTATGAAAAAAGATAAGATATTAACTTATATGAAAATCAACAGGCTTGTTTTAATATCGGGAACGGTTATTATATTGGCTTTTACCTTTATAATGCTTTTTGAATATAACTTCTTTAAAGAGTTTGGTATGATGAACCCTAAGGTTTCAGGCTCTTTGTTTCTCTCGTTTATTATAATCACACTTCTTACTCTGCTTGTTACCGCAATCAACCTGAGGGCGTCAAGGATAAAAGAAAAAGAAACCGAAAAGAAATTACAAATTTCTGATACGCTTATTAATTGCATTACCTTACTTGCTGCTGAACGTGATATAGATAAAGCTATTGATAGCCTTTTAATAATTCTTAATAATTATTTTGACGGAGACAGAGCATATCTTTTTGAGTTTGATTACGAAAAGAAAACTACCTCTAATTCATACGAATATGCAGCAACGGGTGTAAGTAAGCAAATTAACGTTTTGCAGGACGTTCCGCTTGAGGTTATAGATACTTGGATAAAAAAGTTTACGGAAACCGGAACGTTTTACATTTCGAACATTGCTAAAGACGTTGATAAAAACAGCGATACTTACAAAATTCTTGAAATGCAGGAAATTGAGAGCCTTATTGCTGTGCCTCTTGTTGAAGACGAGGTTATTATAGGCTTTTTAGGAATTGATAACCCGAAAATAAATTATGAGGATTTGTCGCTTTTATCATCAGCATCGTTTTTTATTCTCGATAGTATCGAAAGAAGAGAAAGCAACACCAAGCTTCAAAAATTAAGCTTCGAGGATACCTTAACCTCAGTTTATAACAGAAATAAATTCAACAGCGTTGTTGATGAAATGCATCATAGATTTGAAGATGACGTCGGTATTGCTTATTTTGATATCAACGGTCTTAAAACTGTTAACGATAACCAAGGTCACCAAGCAGGAGATAAGCTTATTAAAAGTGCTGCCGACGGAATTAACAGTATCTTTATCGGTGATACTTACCGCATAGGCGGTGACGAATTTGTTGTTATTTCTTGCCACGTAAAGAAAGACGATTTTGAAAAGAACGTTAATAACGCTATTGAAAAACTGAAAAATAACGGTATCAGCGTATCTTTCGGTACAGCTTGGACGGAGAATAGCCAAAACATTGATGAACAGCTTTCTATTGCAGACCATCTTATGTATGAAAACAAAATGATTCATTATAAGAAAATGGAAGAGGAAGGCGAAGACGTTACTACGGTTGAATGATTTGCGTGAACTAAAAGAAAAATAAATAAAAGAAATGCCGAAGAATTCGTTTTCTGAATCCTTCGGCATATATTATTTATCGAATAAAAGCTTGTATAAGGTTGGTTGAAGGTTGAATTCTTCAATAGCTTTTTTCACTTCGTTCAATGCTTTTTCCTTTGTTGCTTTCGGGGTGGTGTTTCTTAAAACCGCTCTTATTAGAATGTTTTTCGGTGTATGAGAAAAATCAATAAATTCAAGCAGTTGAGTTTTATAACCGCAATATTCTAAAAGGTTTCCTCTTATTGAGTCCGTAAGAAGTGCGGAAAATCTTTCCTGAATAATACCGTAACGGGTTAAAAGAGATAAATTATCGGTTTTAATTTGGCTGTTTAACTCGTGTTGACAGCAGGGGACGGAAAAAATCATTTTTGCTCCCCAGTCAATTGCATTGTATAGTGCATAATCTGTTGCAGTGTCGCAGGCGTGAAGAGTTATAACCATATCAACTTCAAAAGGACATTTAAAGCCGTTTATATCACCAAGGCAGAATTTTAAGTTTTTATAACCGTATTTCTCGGCGGCTTTATTGCATTTTTCAATGACGTCTTTTTTAAGATCGAGACCGATTATCGTAGCATCTATTTTTTTGATTTCAGTAAGGTAATAGTAAACGATAAAGGTTAAATATGATTTACCGCAACCGAAATCAATAACGTTAAGCTTTTTGGCATTCATTTGCTTTACTGAATCATCAATAATTTCAATAAGACGGTTAATTTGCTTGTATTTATCATACATTGAATTAATGACCTTACCGTCTTTTGTGAAAATGCCCATATCAATAAGAGGCTCTATTATTTCACCCTCTGCTAAAATATATTGCTTTTTTCGGTTGTGTTCGTTTACTGTAATATCGGTTTTAGTGTCAGGCGAAAGGTTTTTAGTTTTGTAAAGAACTTTGCCGTTTTTTGAAATTTTTATATTATATTCCTTGTCTTGTGAGCGGGCATAAATCTGAGTGAAACCGTTTTCAGAAAGCTGAAGGCAACGCTTCTCAATTTTATCAAAATCAATATTTTCGTGAAAAACCTGTTTTTCTGTGAATTTAGTGATCTGATAAAACTTAGGCATACGGCTGATTGTAATTTTCTTGAATTCGGCATCCTTTTCAGCAGAGTTACTGAAAACTGCTTTTTGAATTGTATCTTCAAATATATTTAATATCAAATCTTTTAATTGGGGCATAGTATCCTCCGTGGTGAGTGTCGTTTTATTTAAGTATATCAACTAACGGAAGAAAAATCAATAAAGTAATCTGTTGACAGTTATGTTTGCTAAAAGTATAATAAAAATATCAATTGAGTTCTTTATTGGGGTGAATGTATGGCGAACAAGACGAATATTATAGGTAAAGCTAAAAATTTGGTTTTTACAGTTAAAGAATATTGGCATGAGCCTGCAAAAGGTAATTATATACCGTACAAAGAGGTTGCAAGTCTTAGTGGTGCAGGCTTTGGAGTTTATTGGACGATATTACTCGCTTCAGCAATAGGTCTTGACGCATCTAACTTTCTCGTAGGTGCAAGTATAGGCTTAAAACCTATGGATTTATCCGTAATGCTTATCGCTGCAAATCTTGTGGGTATTCCTCTTGGTATTTTCCGCAGCTGGTATTACGATAATCATAACTTAAAAGGCGGTAAATTTTTACCGTTTATAAGGAAAACGGGCTTGCCTATTGTTATTATAACAACTGTTTTCGTGTGGCTTCCCTATGAGCATATGGAGTACATTACCAAAGCAGTAGTTGTTTGGTTTATGTATATGCTTTTAAATGTTTTCTTGTGTTTCTACAACGAAAGCTATATGTATTTCCAGCAGATTATAACCCCGAATGCTCAGGAAAGAGCAAACGTAATGAGCATTTCTCAGGTTATATATTCGCTTGCTCCGACTATTACGGGTTTTGCTGTGCCTTTTATTGCAGGTGTTACGTGGGGTCTTAATAATATCTGGACTTATCGAGTTATTTACCCGATTTTCACAATAATCGGTCTAATAATCGGTACGATTTTCTTCAGTAAGGTTAAGGAAAGATTGATTTTACCTAAGAAAAAGCCTGAACCGGTAAGAATGCTGGATGCAATCAGAGAGGTAGCAAAGAATAAATATTACTGGATTATTCAAGTAGCGGCATGGGTTGTTTTCCTTGAGTCAGGTTACGGTGTTGTGCTCGGTTGGTCATTTGTTTACGGTAACGGCGGCGAATATCAGGAGATGTTAGGCGTTGCAAATACCGTTATAGGTAATGCGGCGTTATGGTCTATGCTCCTGTGCCCTATAGCAATAAAAGCAATGGGTAAAAGAAATCTTCTTATTACCGCAAACTCAATCAATATAGTTATTTTGATTGTGCTTTACTTTACATATAAAAATCTTATTATGATTTGTGTTCTCTGGTACATAAATAGCTTTATAAACACCTTCTGGAACATTGTTCAGCACAATATAAGCGCCGATATGAGAGATTATCACCAATGGAAAACGGGTGTCAGGGTTGACGGTCTTTTCGGTCCTTTAGGTATGATAGGTACGTTTATCGGTTTCTTTACAGGCTTGTTTTACCCTGCAGTATATGAAAAAATGGGATTACTTGACGATTATAACGTGCTTTACGACGACAATATCAGAAACAATCTTTTCGAAGTTTTGATTATATGTTCAGCCGTTGGTGCTCTTCTTAACCTTATTCCGTTCTGTTTCTATGATTTAACCGAAAACAAGCATAAAG
Source organism: Acutalibacteraceae bacterium (assembly GCA_045605825.1). Taxonomy (GTDB): domain Bacteria; phylum Bacillota; class Clostridia; order Oscillospirales; family Acutalibacteraceae; genus DTU089. The sequence goes on along the minus strand of JAZUQS010000018.1, from coordinate 32,075 downwards.
CTTACGTAGATGTTTTGAAAATCCGTGCTATGTTCGAAAACTATTCTTTGGGTGAACTTGATGACGGTGAACTTCAGGAGGTAATGGAAATTATCGAAGAAGCTAAAGAGTTTTCCAATAAGACAAAAGAAACTGTTTCTAAAAATATGGATAAGGCGGAAAGAAAAAGAATTAAAGAAAACAATCTTGCTATTGAGAGAGCAGCTATAATTATGGAGGATATTAATAAATTCTCAACTTTAGCAGGTAAAACAAGACTTTCTCAAGCAAAGTTTGATGCTTCAAAATCTTCTGTTTACTTATATGAAAACGCAGATGAATTATTAAAGAGTGCAAAGGCTATGCCGAAAACCACAAAAGACGAAAAAGAAATGCGTTCAGATGCTATTAAGAATGCAAGGGTTAAGAAAAGGTCTGCAAAGCTTATAAGAAAATACGGGATTGACAATATCAAAGCACCAGATGAAGTTGTGAAAGAAGAGATTATGAACAGAGACGCCGGCAGCTTCTTTGAAAGCATAAGAATAAAAAGAGAGCTTAACGCATATCTTAAAGCGGTTTCTATTTATAATGACGTTGTAAAACCTTTTAAAGATGCTGAAAATCTTATAACACAGGCTGAAAACTACACTCATTACGATGAGCTTGAAGAAAGATATTTTTGTTTATTAAAAAAAGAGTCCAATTAAGGACTCTTTTTATTTTAGCCTTTCTTTAAATCATCTGTTGCAGGATTATCAATAAGCTCGCCTTTATGGGTAAATCTTGAACCGTGGCAAGGACAGCCCCAGGAATGCTCTTCTTTATTGTATTTTAGAGCACAGCCCATATGAGGACATCGGGGAACTGTAGGAGTAATAAGACCAACTACTGAATGAAATATGTTTTCAAAAAGCTTTAAGTGAAGACTTGAACGTGATGGGGAGAATACGTCGGCATAAGGATTTTTTACACCCGTTATCATATCACTTAAAATATCGGCACAAACCATTGACGAGGTCATTCCCCATTTATTAAAGCCCGTTGCTACGTAAAGATTTTCGCTTCCTTTAGAATATTCACCAATATATGGGATACCGTCAAGGCTCATACAGTCTTGCGTTGCGAAGCGGTATTCAATTTGTGAGTTTGGAAAATTCTTTTTGCAGAACTCTTCCGAAGCTTTATATCCTACGCTTTTTTTACCTGTTCTGTGGCCACCCGAGCCGATGAGAAGATAGTTTTTATAATTTCTGAATGAAAAACTGTTCCCTTTGTCTTCAAGATACATTCCCTTAACGTCAGGACCGTTTTTTACAGCGATAACGTAAGAACGGTCCTGATATAATTTAAGGGAATAACCGCCGTGCTTGTTTATTATCGGGAAATGGGTTGCAACGATTATTCTTTTAGCCGTTACAGAGCCACCCGAGCAAACAACCTTTTGAGGCATAAATTCTAAAACTTTTGTGTTTTCATATATCCTTAAACCTTTTGCAACAGAAAATAAAAATTCAAGCGGGTTAAACTGTGCTTGATTTGTAACCTTTACCGCTCCTATACATTCAACGGGCAAGGGGATAGAGGAAGTGAATTCAGCCAAAACACCTAGTTTTTCATAAGCTTTTATTTCATTTTCAATTTTTATGCGGTCTGTTGCAGAATAAACGAAAGCATCTTTTTCTTCGAAATTGCAAGGAAACTCTTCAGCCATTTTCTTGAATTTTTCAAGAGCATTTTTGTTTGCGGTTAGATATTGCTTTGCTTTTTCTAATCCGACGTTTTTAATAAGTTTATCGTAAATAAGTCCGTGCTGAAAGGTTATTTTTGCGGTTGTGTTTTTAGTTATACCCGAGCCGATGCTTTTAGCCTCAAGAAGAACACAGTCAACACCTCTGTCAGTTAATTCTTTTAAGCACAAAATACCGGCAAGACCGCCACCCACAATTACAACGTCTGTTTTAACGTCACCCTTGAGTTGCGGAAAACCATCGTTTTTTGATGCTTCACTCCATATTGAATTCAAAAAATCACCTCGAAATCAGTATGTGTAATTTTCTTGAGAAAATGAGGATGTGATTTTGAATGTGTAGTTAGTGTTTTTATTGCAAAAAAGCGGAATAGTTGATATAATAATCTGCAATAAAAAAGAGATTGTTGGTGATTAGTTTGAAAGAGGTAATAAACGAAATTTGTTCTCTTGTAAGAGAATGTGGTAAGGTGATACTTAATGCCGATAGAGAGAAAATGGCTATTGACATTAAGTCAGGTGTTGCAGATTTAGTTACTGAATATGACAAAGGTATTCAAGAGCAATTAAAGGATGGCTTGAAAAATATTTTACCCGAGGCAAAATTTATCGGTGAGGAAGGCTCAAATGATGAATTGACTGATGAGGGCTATGCTTTTATTGTTGACCCTATTGACGGTACAACTAATTTTGTTAAAGATTATCATATGAGTGCAATATCCGTTGCTTTATTAAACGGTAAAGAGGTTGTTGCCGGTGTTGTTTATAACCCCTATCTTGATGAAGTCTTTTACGCAATAAAAGGTGAAGGCGCTTTTTGCAATGGTAAGAGAATAAGCGTTTCTTCTCAACCGATAGATAAAGCTCTTGTTATTTTCGGGTCATCACCTTACGATAAAGAGCTTTTCCCGAAAACTATAGAAGTCCTTTCTCGATATTTTTATAAAGCATTAGATATAAGAAGATGCGGCTCTGCAGCGTTGGATTTATGCTCCGTAGCATCAGGTAGAGCAGAGCTTTACTTTGAATTGCAGGTTTCACCATGGGATTTTGCAGCAGGTAAACTTCTTGTTGAGGAAGCAGGTGGGGTTGTAACAACTCTTGACGGTGAACCTCTTTCATTTGAGGGTAAAACATCTATCCTTGCGAAAAACGGCGTGGTATAAAGTTTGCTTACGTCTGAATCTTGCAATCAGGGCAGTAAAAAACTATATAAAAACAAAAGAGAGTATCTCAAACGCTTATATGAAGCTTGAGATACTCTCTTTTTAGTTTGAAAACTCCTTTTCTTTTACAAACTCGATAAATGCTTTTAAGCTTTTTGACATCCATTTATTTTTGTGGTAGATGAGCTGTTTCCAAATATCTATATTCATATCTGTAATATCAAGATAGCAGAGCTTTCCCGAATCTATTAACGGTTTGGTTACGAAATCCGGTAGATATGAAATCATATTACTTTGAGCCAGCAGAGAGGTTATTATATCCGTACGGCCGATTTCAAGAAAAGGGGTTAGCTCTAATGATTTTTTTGCAAGCTCTCTGTCAAAAACCCGTCTGTAGCCTTGTCCGTGTTCCGTTAAAATAAACGGTTCATTTATGATATCCTTAATTGATAAGTTCTTTCGATTTGCGAATTTAGATTTGGCGTTTGCAACGAAATGCATTGAAAGCTGTTGTTCTTTTGCTATTATGTAGTCTTTGTTATATAAATGATTGTCAAGAGTTATTATGACGTCGGCTTCGTTGTGGTCGAGCATGTCAAGCATAACCGTCGAATCACCTGTGGTAAATCTTATTGAAATATGCGGGTATTTGTTATGGAAATCAATATAATTGGCGTTTATCATTTCTTCACAAACGGAATCGGGCGTTACAACGTGAATATGGCCGCTATATTCATTTTCATTTGAAACACTTTCTTTAAAATCGTCAGCTAAAGCACGAATCTGATGTGCACAAGCAACAAGCTCGTGGCCTTTTTCAGTAAGACTTATCGTATGGTTTATTCTTTCAAATAATAAGCAACCGAATTCTTCTTCAAGCTGTTTTATCTGGAAAGAAATTGATGGCTGTGAATAACCAAGCTGTTCGGCAGCTTTTGTAAAGCTACCTAATTCGGCTACGTGAATAAAAGTTACCAAGTTTTTTAAATCCATTTTTTACTCCTTTTGTTATAAAAATTTTTTATGACAAATATAAAAACTATTTGTTTGACTTATGGTAATATGAATTATATAATGAAGCACAAGGAAAAGCAAGAGGAAAATATACACTTGTTTTTTACATTATTTTTAAGGAGATTTTGTTATGAAAAAAGTATTATCAATTGTTTTAGCTCTCGCTTTGTGCGTAGGTGCTTGCTTTGTTTTTGCTTCCTGCGATAAAGATGATGTTGAAACTCCTGAAGCTGATGCAGCAAAGTATAAAATCGGAATCGTTCAGCTTGTTGAACACGTTGCTCTTGATGCTGCAACAGAAGGCTTCAAGCAAGCAATTATTGATGAGCTCGGCGAAGAGGCTGTTGAGTTCGATTTCCAGAACGGTCAGAACGATGCAAATACCTGTTCTACCATTGCAAACCAGTTCGTTTCCAATGGGGTTGATCTCATTATGGCAAATGCTACACCCGCTCTTCAGGCAGCAGCAGCTGCAACAGGCGATATTCCGATTCTTGGTACATCTGTTACAGAATATGGTGTTGCACTTGAGCTTAAGGATTTCGACGGAACAGTAGGCGGCAACATTTCAGGTACATCTGACCTTGCTCCTCTCGATAAGCAGGCGGATATGATTACAGAATGGTGCCCCGATGCGAAAACAGTAGGTCTTCTTTACTGCTCAAAGGAAGCAAACAGTCAGTATCAGGTAGACGTTGTTAAGGCAGCACTTGAAAAGAAAGGTCTTAAAGCTACACTTTATCCGTTTACTGATTCAAACGACCTTGCACAGATTTGTACAACTGCAGCTGACAATTGCGACGTTATCTACGTTCCTACTGATAATACAGTTGCTGAAAATACAAGTATTATCGATAACATTTGCGAGCCCAAGAAAATTCCCGTAATTGCAGGCGAAGAGGGTATTTGCTCAGGTTGCGGTATTGCTACTCTTTCAATCAGCTACTATGACCTCGGTTACACAACCGGTAAAATGGCAGTTAAGATTCTCAGAGATGGCGAAGATATTTCAACAATGCCTATTGAATACGCAGAAAAACAGACACCTAAATATAATCAGCAGAATTGTGATGCTCTTGGACTTAAACCTCTTGAAGGTTACGTGGCTATTGAATCTGCAGAATAATTGAGTTTGTTTTGGTTAGAGGAGAATGAAAGTTCTCCTCTGACTTATTATTAATAAAAACAGGAGAAATTTCATGGAAATTTTAGGACAACTTTTTAATGCTCTACCCGGTTCTGTATCTCAGGGTCTTATTTGGGGCATTATGGCAATCGGTATTTATATAACGTACCGAATTCTTGATGTAGCTGACCTTACCGTTGATGGCTCTTTCGCAACAGGCGGTGCGGTAGCGGTTATACTTATTCTTAACGGATGTAATTTATGGCTTGCGATGTTATTAGCTTTTGTTGCAGGTCTTATCGCAGGTGCTGTTACGGGTCTTTTGCATACACTTATGGGAATTCCGCCTATTCTTGCCGGTATCCTTACGCAACTCGCCCTTTACTCAATAAACCTTAAAATAATGGGTAAAGCTAATCAATCTATAAACGTTAATCAAACGGAAATACTTGTTTCGCTTCGTTGGGTAAAAGAGCTTGCATTCCATAATCCTCTCATCACAGTAGGCGTTGTGCTTGTGATTCTTATTGCACTTCTTTATTGGTTTTTCGGTACGGAAATGGGTTGTGCTCTTCGTGCAACGGGTGCGAATATCAATATGAGCCGTGCGCAAGGTATAAATACAAGCTTTAATAAAGTTCTCGGTATTATGATTTCAAACGGTCTTGTAGCCTTTTCCGGTGCTTTCCTTGCTCAGTATCAAGGCTTTGCTGACGTAAAAATGGGCCAGGGTGCCATCGTTATAGGCCTTGCTGCCGTTATTATAGGTGAGGCAATTTTCGGTAAAATCTTCAAGAATTTTGCATTAAGGCTTTTGAGTGTTGCCTTTGGTTCTGTTATTTACTATATTGTTGTTCAGGCAGTTATTACAATGGGGCTTGATGCTAACCTCTTAAAGCTTCTTTCAGCAGTTATAGTTGCAATATTCCTTGCAATTCCTTATTGGAAAAATCAGCATAAGGCTAAACATATGGTAAAAACAAAAGGGGGTAAGGTAAATGCTTGATATAAAAAATGTTGAAAAGACCTTTAACCCCGGAACAATAAACGAAAAAAAGGCTCTTAATAATATAACCCTTCATCTTGATGAAGGCGATTTTGTAACGGTTATTGGCGGTAACGGTGCAGGTAAATCTACTATGCTTAATATGGTTGCAGGTGTTTATCCCGTTGATTGCGGTAGCATAGTTATTGGCGGTGTGGACGTTACAAAGCTTCCTGAATATAAACGGGCAAAGTATTTGGGAAGAGTTTTTCAGGACCCTATGACAGGTACTGCTGCGGATATGCAAATTGAAGAAAATCTTGCTCTTGCGGCAAGAAGAGGTAAAAGAAGAACTCTTCGCATCGGTATTACCGCAAAGGAAAGAAAAGAATATATCGAGCTTCTTAAAATTCTCGATTTAGGTCTTGAAAAAAGACTTACTGCAAAGGTTGGTCTTCTTTCCGGTGGTCAGCGTCAGGCACTTACACTTCTTATGGCTACTCTTAAACAACCCAAGGTACTTCTTCTCGACGAGCATACAGCGGCACTCGACCCTAAAACAGCTAAAAAGGTTTTGGATATTACGGAATCAATTGTTGAAAAGAATAATCTTACAACAATTATGATTACTCACAATATGGCAGATGCGATTAGAATAGGTAACAGACTTATAATGATGCATGAGGGACAGGTTGTTGTTGACGTTAAAGGTGAAGAAAAGAAGAACCTTACAATTGAACAGCTGCTTCAGCTTTTCGAAGCATCAAGCGGCAGTCAGTTCACAAGCGATAAGGTAATGCTTTCCAAATAAGATTTAAAAATGTAAATGGTTGCAAGCTTTTGCTTGCAACCATTTTTATATCCGTTTTGTTTTTGTGTGCTTGTAAATTAATACATATACCATTTTTTAGAATATGCTTGCCATTCTTTAACTTTTTCAGCTTCTCGGTTTATAAAAGCTTCAACGTCAAAATCGGGTTTTAGTATTTCATCCGTACCTAAAAGCTCTGTTATGAATGGGTTCGTTTCAAATTCATCGTGAGTTTTTCTTAGGGTATCTAATAATCTTATTCCAACCTCAAAGGGTGAGAATAAATTGCGGTCGGTAATATGAAGCTGAATGCCGTGACAAAATGTATCTTTATAATCTGAGAACTCAGGTGTGAATGAGCATTCCCGAAGAATAACACCGTTTTGAATTCCCAAATTTTCAATAATTTTTTTACTGTTAAGCCATGGTGCACCTATCATTTCAAAGGGCTTTGTTGTGCCTCTGCCCTCGGAAAGATTCGTACCCTCAAAAATACACGTGCCAATATAAGAAAAAACCGTATCAACGGTAGGAATGTTAGGGGAGGGTTGTATGAAAACGAGGTCAGTATCATCATAGTATAACTCTCTTGTCCACCCATTCATTTTTATAACGGTAAGGTCACAGTTAATATTTTCTGTTTCGTTCATCATAGATGCAAATTCGCCTATAGTAAGTGCTGAGCGGGTAGGGGTAGGAAATCTACCGACAAAGGAAGAAAATTTTCTGTTGAGTACAGTGCCTTCTGCTTTTACGCCGCCCAAAGGGTTAGGGCGGTCAAGAACAATGAATTTTATTCTGTGATTTTTACAAAAAATCATAGTATCTGTCATTGTGTATTGATATGTGTAAAATCTTGCTCCAACGTCTTGGATATCAAATATTACTGTGTCAAGAGTAGAAAGAGCTTTTTGTGCTTCGGTTGTATCTTCGCTGTATAAGCTATAAACGGGAAGTTTAGTAGCTTCATCAACGTAAGAGGCTACGTCTGTTCCGGCTTGCTTGTCACCTCGAACACCATGCTCGGGAGCAAAAAGAGTAGTGAGGTCACATAAGCCTTTTAATAAATCTATTGTTGAAGTGAGGTCGCGAAGTACCCCTGTTTGATTTGTAATAAGACCGCATTTACCTTTGAAATCAAAACCGTCACGGGCGATTATATCCGCTCCGCATAAAACCTTTTGCTTCATAACTCATTATCCTTTAATACATTATTCTTCTTAATTATTATAGCATAAAATTATTTAAAAAGCTAAGGTTTTTGTTTCTTACTAAAAAACTTCAACAATGGGGATAAGTAGGGTAAGCTTGATAATATATTCAGAACTGCATTAAGCATTGACTAAAAATGCACAAGAAACCTCCTTAATATATGTCATCTGTAGCACAGTATTTCCTAACAGCATATTATGCTTTTGGAAGGTTAAAACATTGAGCAAATGGAAATTTATAATAATTATAAATATAATGATGACACAAGCAACAGACAGAATAAAGGCGAAGGCACATATCACTTTTGACATGTGCCTTTGCTGTAATTGAACAGAATTATATGGAGGTGTTTTTATGACAAAAGGAATTGATGTATCTGTACACCAAGGGGAAATTGATTGGAAAAAGGTTAAAGCTGACTCTGTAGATTTTGCTATAATTCGTGCAGGGTACGGACGGGAGCTTTCTCAAAAAGATACTCAGTTTGAAAAAAATTATGCAGGTTGCAAATCTAATTCTATTCCCGTAGGTGCCTATTGGTACAGCTACGCATTATCTACGGAAGACGCAAAAAAAGAAGCTGAAACCTGCCTTAAAGCTATAGATAACAAGGTGTTCGAGTATCCGATATATTTTGATATCGAAAACAAAACTCAACTTGCTTTATCCGAAGAGCTGTTACAAAAAATCACAATTGCATTCTGCGATGAACTAGAAGCTTCCGGCTATTGGGTAGGTATATATAGCTTTAAATCGTTTCTTGAATCAAACTTTACTCCGGAAATCCTTAAGCGTTATGCAGTGTGGGTTGCTCATACAGGCGTGACGCAGACCAGCTACAAATATCAGCACGGTATATGGCAGTACAGTCACACCGGCAAAATAGACGGTATTAATACAAATGTAGATTTAAACTACGGATATATAGATTATCCGAAGTTGATGAAATCGGCAGGGCTAAACGGCTATAGCAAAAATGATAATGAGCAGTTGATTTCTTATAAGGTTGTTAAGAATGACACTCTTTGGGATATTGCTGAAAAATATCTTGGTAACGGAACCAGATATAAAGAGATTAAAATACTTAATAATCTTAAGTCAGACACAATTTTTCCCGAACAGATTCTTAAACTACCGAAAAAATAATCGGTGCGATTTAGTTTTTATTCGGCTAAACTATAACCAAAACGGAAATATAATAGAAATATCCCAGAAATTCTAGTGGTACGATATTGACGAGTGGGGTTTCGAGGGCGATAAACTCGGGGTAGTAATACCGTAAAAAATCGGCAGATGCATAACTTTAGGTTGTGCACCTGCTTTTTTGTTGTGATTACTTTTTCTTTACTAATAAAAAATGCCCAAAGCCTTGATACATAAGGCTTTGGGCAATGGTGCGGGTGACAGGACTTGATGGGCTCTGCCCATCATTCGCAAGTACCTTGCGAACGCCCGCGTGTGTAGCCTTCGCCGAGGGCAGGTTCAAGTCCTTATATCCTTTTTATGAAATAATAAAAGAGCCACAAAAGCGACTCTTTCGTTTTCTGGTGCGGGTGACAGGACTTGAACCTGCACGGGGGTGCCACCAGAACCTAAATCTGGCGCGTCTGCCAATTCCGCCACACCCGCGGATATTAAGTAAAAAGTAAGAGTGAATAGTGAAAAAGTTAAAATGTGTGTAAATTGAACTATATGGTGAGAGTCAATTTTCTTTTTCAAAATTCACAAGAACTTTAACGGTAGTGATTGTAACACATTAATTAATTAATTGCAATATTAATTCTTTTTGTTTTATGCTTTTTGTGGTTGCTTTTATTAATCATTTGATGGTAGTTTCGTATGTGTATAGCGGAAAAAGAGCTTGAATATGTCATTTTTTGATAAGTATTATACAAATTTTGACAAAAAAATTGTGTTTTATTTGGTTATCCGTCTTGACTATTGAATATTTATTTATTATAATATACAAGATGATGTATTATTTGTGGTAATAATGCACTATCCGTATTATATGATAATGGTTTTGTTATTTATATTTTTATATATTTTCATTTACAATATTTAATTTTTGTTTTACATAACTTTCGTTATGGTGTTTTTATATTAATTTTATAGATATGGCCCGCACGCGTGTGAACGCCTGCGACAAAACTTTTATTATAATCAACAACTGTATTATTTCGGTTGTTGTTCTTTTAGTGGCGGAAAGTGCTTTTGCATTTTCGTCGCTTTTTGTTTTTATTCATTTATATTTATGAAAGGGGCACCGAACAAATGGAACCTATATCAATGATTCTTATTATTGTAGCGCTTGTTGTAGGCGTAGTTGTAGGTTTTTTCATCGGCGGCGCTCACCGTAAGAAAGTTGCGGAGGCTGCTATCGGCTCTGCTACTGACGAAGCTGCAAGAATAGTTAACAACGCTATGACTGAAGCTGAGCAGAAGAAAAAGGAAACAATCCTTGAAGCCAAAGATGAAATTCACAAATTAAGAAGCGAAACAGAACATGATTTACGCGAAAGACGTGCAGAAGTTCAACGTCAGGAAAGACGACTTGTTCAAAAGGAAGAAAACCTTGACAAGAAAGTAGAAGCACAAGAGAAAAAAGAAGAAAATTTCGCAAAAAAAGTTAAAGAATTAGAAGAAAAAGAGCAGGAAGTTGAATCACTCAAAAGAAGTCAGCTTGAAATTCTTGAAAGAATTTCGGGTTACTCAAAAGAGCAGGCTAAAGATATTCTTCTTAAAACCCTTGATGAACAGCTTACTCACGAAAAAGCTGCAAAGATTTTCGATTATGAGCAGCAGGTTAAAGACGATATGGATAAGCTTGCAGGAGAAATTATTTCCGGAGCAATTCAACGTTGTGCTGCCGACCACGCGGCAGAGGCTACCGTTTCAGTTGTTAACATTCCTAACGACGAAATGAAGGGTAGAATCATCGGTAGAGAGGGTAGAAATATCCGTACTATCGAAACAATTACAGGTGTTGACCTTATTATCGACGATACGCCTGAAGCAATTACGGTTTCTTGCTTTGAGCCCGTTAGAAGAGAAATTGCAAGACTTACTCTTGAAAAGCTCGTTTCAGACGGTAGAATTCACCCCGCAAGAATTGAAGAGATGTTTGAAAAGTCAAAACGTGAGGTCGAAAATACCATTCGTCAGACAGGTGAAAAGGCTGTTATTGATGCAGGTATCAACGGTCTTAACGGCGAGCTTGTTAAACTCCTCGGTAAGCTTAAATACCGTACCAGCTACGGTCAGAACGTTCTTAATCACTCTCTTGAGGTTTCTTATCTTGCAGGTCTTATGGCAGCAGAGTTAGGTGCTGACGTTAAGCTTGCAAAAAGAGCCGGCCTTCTTCACGATATCGGTAAGGCTCTTGACCACGAAAAAGAGGGTACCCACATCGAGCTTGGTGTTGAGGTTGCAAGAAAGAATAAAGAAAACGATCAGGTTATTCACGCTATTCAGGCTCACCACGGCGACGTTGAAGCCAAAACGATCATCGCTTGTCTTGTTCAGGCAGCCGATGCTATTTCAGCAGCCCGTCCAGGTGCAAGACGTGAAAATATTGAATCATACATTCAGCGTTTACAGAAGCTTGAAGAGATTACAACGTCTTTCGCAGGTGTTGATAATGCCTTTGCTATTCAGGCAGGCCGTGAGGTTCGTATTATGGTTAAGCCTGATGCTGTTTCAGATGACCAGATGGTTCTTCTTGCAAGAGATATTGTTAAGAAAATTGAAGGCGAACTCGAATATCCCGGTCAAATTAAGGTTAACGTAATCAGAGAAAGCCGAGCTGTTGATTTCGCAAAATAATAAAAAAAGCGGAACTTACTCAGGTGGGTTTCGCTTTTAGCATATTATACATACTAAGCTATATATAGAAACGATGGTAAATAAAATGCGTTTACTCTTCTTAGGTGACGTAGTCGGTGAGGGTGGCTGTAAGTTTTTAATGAAAAAGCTTCCCGATTACAAAAGAGAAAACAAAATAGACGTTTGCATTGCAAACGGTGAAAATTCAGCTCAAGGAAACGGCGTTACGCCGTGCTCTTGTGAGATGCTTTTTTCAAGCGGTGTTGATTTTATTACTTTAGGTAATCACACTTACAAAAGATTCGAAATAATGGATTATCTCGATAAAAATCTTCCAATAATAAGACCGTATAATTTCCCCGAGGGTGCACCGGGTAAGGGTGTGGGGATAATTGACAAGGGAAGATACAGAATTGCCGTTATAAATATGCTTGGTACGGTTTATTCCGAGCCTTTGGGAAATCCTTTTTCGCAGATGGAAAAGGCACTGAAGGAAACGGACGGCTGTAAAACAGTTATAGTTGATTTTCACGCGGAGGCCACCGCAGAAAAAAGAGCAATGGGCTTTTTCCTTGACGGCAAGGTAACAGCAGTTTTGGGTACCCATACTCACGTTCAGACTGCTGACGAGCAGCTTTTACCCGAGGGTACTGCATATATAACCGATTTAGGTATGACGGGTCCCGTGCAATCAGTGCTAGGAATTAAACCCGAACTTACGATTAAAAAGTTCAAGACTAATTTACCCGTAAGATTCGAAAATGCACAGGGCGAATACTTTATGAACGGTTGTATTATTGAAATAGATGAAAAAACCGGTAAAGCGATTTCTATTGAAAGGGTGTCGGTGAAATGAAAAAAATAATCGCAATAATGCTTATTGTTTCGTTTTGCTTTGCATTGTTTTCTTGTGATAACGATACTTCAAAAGAGCCCGAAACAACAGAAAAATACGTTTTACCTACGCCTGTTATTTCGTCGGACATTTCTTTACCGTATACCTCTGCGGCAGATTTTAACCCTTATTCCACAACGGCTTCTCTTAACAGAGATTTAATTTCCGTAATATTTGAACCGTTATTTTTTGCAACGTCAGACGGTAAGGGTGATGCTGTTTTAGCATCATCAAGCAAGATGAGTGATAAAACCGTTACAATAAAGCTTAAAGATAATTTGAAATTCAGTGACGGTACAGAATTACTTGCAAGTCACGTAAAAAAATCCTTTGAAAATGCAAAATCAAGCCCATATTATTCGGCTCAGCTTTCCAATGTTTTAGATTTTGTAATTATCGATAATCTTACAATACGTTTAAGCTTGTATTCAGTTGACCCTTTAATCAATAATGCACTTAACTTCCCTGTTGCAAAAGAGAAAAAAGGTGAATATATCGGCTCGGGTAAATATTACGTTGAATATTTTAACGAGAAACCATATCTTGAGATAAATAAATACCATAGAAATTATTCTGAAAACTTAAATCAGCAAATTGCTCTTTACGATATGGCGGGGATTACAGGGCCTGTTTATCCGTTCAAAGCAAATGAAATCAGCGTTTATAAAAACGATTTAAGCAAATCTGAATATCTTAATCTTTCATCTGAAACTGTTTCGGTTGAAACTGACAGCCTTGTTTATATCGGCGTGAATTCTCATTGGGCGGGTAGCGTAACCTCAATTGCTACAATTCGTCAAGCAGTTAACATTGGTATAGACCGTACGGTGATTTCAGCTTCTTCGTATCTCGGTCAGGGTAGCCCAACGTCAACACCTTTTAAAAACGATTTTTATGCTCTTGACGGTGTTGAAAAGGTAAATCTTAAGGGTGATATAGAAAAAGCTATTAAGCTACTTGAGGCTGACGGTTTCGACAAGGTAAATAGCGACGGTATAAGAGGCAACGGTGGTGTAAATCTTAACGTCAGTATTCTTGTTTGTACTGAAAATCCGTATAAATTAACGGTTGCTGAAAGCTTTAAAACGGCTTTAGAAAAGTTAGGCTTTAGTGTATCTGTTAATAAAAAAGATACTCAAGAAGCATTCTTAGCTTCTTTAAGCGAAGGCTATTATAGCTTTTACGTTGGTGAGGTTATGCTTACCCCAAATTGTGATTTACAGTCCTTCTTCAATGAAGAGGGAAGCTTTAACTACGGTGTTACGACAGATATGTTTACAGTTTATTCCTCATATAAAAACGGTGAAATTGAAACTGCGGAATTTATAAAGAATTTCGAAAGCTACGTGCCGTTTATTCCGTTGTTTTACAGAAAAGACGTTGTATCTGTAAATCCTAATATTTCAGGTGTTGGCGAGAGCTATAAAATGTATTCGACAGTAAGCGACTGGAAGCTTAATAAAGCGAATTGATTATTAATAATTTTATGCTTGTAATTGAAAGCAGTGTAATGTATAATTAATAAGTCTAATTGGAAAAATTTTCATAAACGAAAGGAAGTTTTTAGATGGATCCTATTAAAGTGGATTTCTCCGGAAAGGGCAAACCAAAAGAGGTTGTTATTCCTCCGGATAAAAAAATTCTTAAGCTTATCATTAATATTGTTGTAACGCTTATCGGCGGTGCTGTTGCATATTACCTTATGCTTCCCGCACTTAACTTCAAGGCGATGGAATTCTATTATTTTATTGCAGTTGTTATTGCAATTTATATTGGTATGACTTTCCTTACATCAAAAGCATTTATAAAACCCGAGTATATTGCTTACGTTAAGAAGCAGTCAATTGTACCTATTGCAATCGGTCTTGTTTTTGCTCTTGTTCTCGGTATAGGTTACCTTACTTCTGCTGCACTTTTCCGTGCAAAAGCATATAGCCGGATTATCGAGGTTAAAACAGAGGATTTCGGTGAAAGCGAAGATAGTATTACAACTATCACAAGCCTTGAGGATTTCAGTAGCGTTCCTATGATTGACAAAGACGTTGCTTTAAACCTTGCAAATAAAAAGTTAGGTGACCTTTCTCAGTGGGTTTCTCAGTTCGTTATTGATGAAACGTATTCAACTCAGATTAACTATAAGGGTAATCCTTACAGAATATTCCCTCTTAAATACGGCGACGTGTTTAAATGGATAAAGAATACACGTGACGGTCTTCCTGCTTATCTTGCAGTTAATATGTACACTCAGGAAGCAAATGCGGTTGTTCTTGAAGATATGCAGCTTCCTAACATCAAGGTTTCAACAAGCGAATATTTCAATGAAAAGCTTGCCCGTGTGCTTCGTTTCGCTTATCCTACTTATATGTTTGGCACACCCTCTCTTGAAATAGACGAAAACGGTCATCCTTGGTGGGTTTGTGAAAGAATTGATAAAACAGTAGGTCTTATCGGCGGTTCTGACGTTATCGGTGTTGTTCTTGTTGATGCTTGTGACAAAAACAATATTGAATATTACGATATTGAAACAGTAAAAAATAACGAAGCTATTCAGTGGATTGACCAGATTTATTCTGAAGACCTTCTCGTTCAGCAGTATAACTACTACGGTAAATACAGCGGCGGTTTTATAAACGCATATATCGGTCAAAGCGGTGTTGTTTCTACAACTGTTGGCTCAAGCTATATCGCAAGCGGTGATGACGTTTGGCTTTATACTGGTGTTACATCTGTTACAAACGATGACTCTATCGTTGGTTTTGCGATTATTACCCAGCGTACAAAGGAAGCCGTTTTCCAGAGAATTACCGGTACAACTGAAGCCGGTGCAGAAATTTCTGCAGAGGGTATCGTTGCCGATAAGGGCTGGGATGCTACGTTCCCAATACTTCTCAACATTGACGGTGAAGCAACATACTTTATGGCTCTTAAGGATAATGACGTTGTTAAGAGCTACGCAATGGTTAGCGTTGAAAGAGTTCAGGATGCCGTAAGAAGTGAAGACGATGATAACCCCGATCTTGAAGCTTGTCTTAAAGCATACGTAAATAAAGTTAAAGCAAGTACAAAGAAGGTTCTTGAGATTAACTATAACGCAGTGCTTCCCGATGCAATCGGCGGTGAAAATTCAGGAGACGAAAATAACAATAACGAAACACAGGCAAAAATTGAAACAATTACAGGCGTTATTACAGATATCCGTCCCGTTGTTATAAACGGTAACAGCGTTTATTATATTGCTGTTGACGGTCAGGCAACATACTATTCAATTTCTGCTGCAGACGATGAAACAGTTGTTATTCTTAACGTTGGTGATACAGTTAAGATTAGCTACAAAACAGCTGAAGGCAATATTATAGCGGCAAAATCAGTTGAAAGATAAGGTGTAGTAAAATGGATTGCATTTTTTGTAAAATAGCAAACGGTGAAATACCCTCAACAAAGGTTTACGAAGACGATACAGTTGTTGCGTTTAATGACCTTGAGCCTCAGGCGCCTACTCATATTTTAGTGATACCCAAAAAGCATATAACCTCCGCTGCAGATATCAATGAAGAAAACAGTGGCGTAATTGCTCATATTTTTGAGGTTATCGCAAAAATTGCAAAAGAGCAGAATATGTCTGACGGTTTCCGCGTTGTAAACAATTGCGGTGACAGTGCGGGGCAAACAGTTAAGCACATTCATTTCCATCTTATGTCAGGCAGAGCTTTTACTTGGCCTGCAGGCTGATAAAGTGAATTTGCAATAACAAAGGATAAATAAAATGAAAAGACCAATGTCCGTTTTGGGAATAACAGTTTTCGCAGTCTGTGTCGCATTTTCTTTATGTGGCATTAAGATTTTGACGCTTACTTTTATTCTCGGGGCATTGGTCTTGTTTTTATATTCAATAAAGCCGTTAAAGCTTAGAAGTAAAATAATAATTCCGACAATATGCGTAGCCTTAATTATCAGTAGTCTTTTGTGCTTTGGATTCTATAAAAATAAGCTTGAGCCTTGCCTTAAATATGACGGTACAATTACTGACGTACAAGGTAAGGTTATAAGCGAGCCTATAAGCTTTGACGGATTTGTTGCCTTTACTTTAGAAACTGAATACGTGAATAACCGTGAAATCAATACAAAAATCGCTTTTAGAGTAGCCGAAGGCGAAGATGAAATTCAGCTTTATGACGTTTTAAGTCTTTATAATTCTGATATATCCGTTACTAAAAACGAGAGAAACAGATACGACGTAACAAGCTTTTCTGACGGTGTTTTTCTGTTTGCTTCATCCGGCGAATATTCTATTTTAGGTAAAAGCCTTAAAACACCTTATTACTATTGCATCAAGCTGAAAACCTTTGTAACCGAGAGGGTGTCGGAGTATTTAAAGCCTGATGAGGCGGGATTTTTGAACGGTATGCTTTTCGGTGATAAATCGCAAATTGATAGCGATATAATGGCGGATTTTCGCTATTCGGGTATGGCACATCTTTTAGCGGTTTCAGGGCTTCACACAACTCTTTGGTGCGGATTAATAGGAAATATTTTAGGGATATTCATAAAAGATAAAAGAAAAATCGGTGTTACGTGCATATTATTTCTTTGTGCCTTTTGCGTAATAAGCGGATTTACGCCGTCAGTTTTAAGAGCATCACTTATGATGGGCGTTGTGTTTGTTGCACCGTTTTTCAATAAAGAGCAGGATAGCCTGAATTCGTTAGGTCTTTCTGTTTTTGTTATATCCTTAATAAACCCTTACGTTGTTATTTCGCCAAGCTTTTTACTGTCGGTTTCGGCTACTGTGGGAATTCTCTTTCTTAACGGCAAAGCGGAATTGATAACTAATATAACAAAGAAAATTAAAAATATTTATGTTATGAAAGTGGCAAATTACGTCACTTTATCGGTTGCGGTTAGTGGTGTGGCGGGTATTTTTACTTTACCCGTTGCAGTATGGTTTTTCGGTAGCTTTAGCCTGCTTTCGCCTATAACGAATATTCTTTGCGTTAATGTTGCTTTTTACGGCATGATAGCGGGTGCTGTAAGCGTGCTTCTTTCTGTAATTCCTTCTACCGTTGCTAACACGGTAACAATTATAGCATTCAAATGTGCAGAGTTTTTACTCGATATCGTTATAAATGTTATTTCGAAAATTGCAGATATAAAATTTTGTTCAATACATATTTTTAAAGAAAATCTTATTATTGCTATAGTTTTGTGTTTGGTTGTTGCAGGTATCGGATTTCTTATTATGAAAATAAGATACAGACGGTTTATGCCAATTGTTTGCGGTATGTTGTGCGTATGCATAACGGTCGTTTCCTTTGCGTTACCGATGACGGAAAATTTCGGTACAGAGATTACCGTGCATAATTCAGGAAACGGTATGCTTATTACTGTAAAATCAGGACTTGAATATATGCATTTTAATTTTTCTACTCAAACTACGGGCTTTGATTACGATAGAATGCCTGTTTCAACATCTGAAGAGAGTAAATTGTTATATATAGGTAGCACGGATAGAGAAACCAATTATTTGTCTGAAGTGTTTATTTCCAAATATAATCCCGAAACTACGGTGGTAACAAAATATGTTAAAGAAATGTGGGATTACAGCAAAAAAGAATTTCCCGAAAACACGATAATCTCTGATGAACATAAATTTAGAATGAATGATAAAATAGAGGTCACAACCGTTGACACGTATATACTAAGTTGTGCTATAATAAACTTGTATGGCAAGGAGGTTGCGTTGCTATATAGAGGGGATATTGAAACGATGGTTGACCGCTACGGTAAACCCGATATGCTTGTTACAACAAAGGCTGAATACAGCGGTTACAATAATATATCTACCGTTGTTATCAGTAGTGACTCTGATATTATATTTAACCGACAGCTTTTAGAAATGAAAAGCAAAAATGAAAACGTTTACGTTACTGCTGAAAGCGGTACGCTGACTATAAATTTAAGGGAGATTTAAAATGGCTTTTTTCAATGAAGATACTCTCAAAAAACAGATAAAATCGGGTGAGTTTTCACGAGTTTATCTTATTTACGGTGACGAGGGCTATCTTAAGCAGTTTTATGCGAATCAGATATGCAACAAAACAGTTGATAAGGATTTTGCAGACTTTAATCTCAAAAAACTTGAGGGCAAGGAAACCTCTTTGAATGAAATATATGATTGCGTTTCGTCATTTCCTATGATGGCGGAATATACTTGCACGTTGGTTAGAGATTATCCCTTAAATACATTTGCAGGTGACAGAGGAAAATTTGACAGCGATTTTCAAGGGATGGTAACCGATATCCCCGAAAGCTCTGTGCTCGTTTTCTGGATGGATACAATCACTGTTGACGAAAAAGATAAAAAATGGTCTGCAGTTATAAATCTTATTGATAGCGTTGGTGCTTGCGTAAAGCTTGATAAAAGGACACGCTCTGCACTTGAAAAGCTTCTTGTTACATCTGCCGCTAAAAAAGAATGTACTCTTTCAAGAGAAATGGCAGGGTATATAATTAACCTTGTTGGCGAGGATATGAGCACTCTTCAAAATGAATTGAATAAGGTTTGTTCTTATGCAGGTTCGGGTGAAATAACGAAAAAACATATTGATGATACGGTTATAGTAAGCGTTGAAGCAAAAATATTTGCTCTTTCAAGAATGATTGCAAAGGGTGAGGCGGATGCGGCTTTTGAAACTCTGGGGAATCTTTTTAAATTAAGAGAAGAGCCCGTTATGATTTTAGGCGTATTGTCAAAGGCGTTTGCTGATATGTACAGAGTAAAGGCGGCAAAAGAAAAAGGCGTTTCTTATATGAATCTTGCAAACGTTTTCCCAAGCACTTATAAAGGAAGAGGCTTTTTGCTTGATAACGCATCAAGGGACGGTTCAGGATACACCGTTCAACAGTTAAAGGAAGCCCTGCTTATTCTTTCCGATACAGACAGGCGCCTTAAATCAACAGGCGAGGACCCAAAAACACTTTTTGAAGAACTTATATTAAGGTTGTTGAGAGTTTAATGATAAAAATTGACAGAGCAATTATTGTTGAGGGCAGATACGATAAAATAAAGCTTTCATCAATAATTGACGGTGTAATTATTGAAACTGAAGGCTTTGGTATATTTAATAACAAAGAAAAGCAAAAATTAATTAGACGTCTTGCAGAAACAAAAGGTCTTCTTATTCTTACGGATAGCGACTCGGCAGGGTTTAAAATACGCTCTTTTATAAGAGGTATAGTACCGGGAGAACTAATAAAACACGCCTACATTCCCGATATTTTAGGTAAAGAGAAAAGGAAAAACGAGTTTTCAAAAGAGGGAAAATTAGGTGTTGAGGGCGTAAGACCCGAAATAATTGTTGAAGCTCTGGAGAAAGCAGGAGTGCTTTACGAAAAAAATCAAGAGAATGATAAGAGAGAAATTACTAAATTAGATTTATATGAAGACGGGCTTTCGGGAAAAGAAAACAGCGATGCTTTAAGAAAAAAACTTTTAAAGCATCTCGATTTGCCTGAAAGGCTTACCTCAAACGCACTTGTGCAAATATTAAATACATTTCTTACCTATGAGGAATATAAAAAAGCAGTTGAAGAAATCAAGGGATAAAAATGGTTAATAAAAATGATGAATTTAAATTGAATATAACCGGGTACACCTCGGAGGGTGGCGGTGTAGGTCGCTTTGACGGACAAGCCATTTTCGTTGAGAATACTGCGGTTGGTGATGAAATTCTTTGCCATATTATAAAAGCAAAAAAAACTTATGCTGTAGGTAAAGTTGCTAAAATAATTAAGCCCTCGAAAAGCCGTATTGAGCCCGAGTGCGAAGCGTTTAAAATGTGTGGCGGTTGCTCATTTGCTCATATAACTTATGAGGAAGAGCTGAAGCTCAAAGCACAAAAGGTTAAAGATGCTTTTCAGAGAATCGGCGGTCTTACACCCGAATTTGAAGAAATTATTTCATCACCCGAAATTACAAGATACAGAAATAAAGCGCAGTACCCCGTAAGACGAGAAAACGGAATTTTAAATATAGGCTTTTACGCTAAAAAAAGCCACCGTGTTATTGACGGTGGTGATTGCCTTTTACAACCTGTTGAGTTTACAGAGATTATTGAAATATTCAGAAAATGGATAAACGAAAATAATATTACGGTTTATAGCGAAACTACGAATATCGGACTTTTAAGACATATTTATTTGAGAAAAGCTTTTGCGACGGGTGAAATTATGGTTTGCGCCGTAATAAACGGTAGAAGCTTACCCGAAAGCGAGAAGCTAATCGAAAAATTAAAAGAAATACAAGGCTTTAAAACTCTTATTGTTAATATCAACAAAGAGAATACAAACGTTGTTTTAGGAAACGAATGTGAAGCAATTTACGGCGAGGGGTATATTGAGGATATTCTTTGCGGTGTGAAAATTAAAATTTCACCACTTTCCTTTTATCAGGTTAACAGAGCCGGTGCGGAGCTTCTTTATAAAAAGGCAGCAGAATATGCCGAGGCAAAGAGCAACGTTCTTGATTTGTATTGCGGTACGGGAACAATTGGTCTTTCAATGGCTAAAAACGTTGACTCTCTCATAGGTGTTGAAATTATCCCCGAGGCTATTGAAGATGCGAAAATAAATGCAAAGCTTAACGGTATTGAAAACGCAAGGTTTATTTGCGGTGACGCAAGCGAAGCGGCAAAAAAATTAAGTGAAGAGAATATTAAGGTTAACACAATTATTCTTGACCCACCGAGAAAGGGTTGTGCAGAAGACCTTTTAAAAACTGTTACGGATATGAACCCCGAAAGAATAGTTTACGTTTCCTGCGACCCTGCAACTCTTGCAAGAGATTGCGCAAGGCTTGATGCTTTAGGCTATAAGGCGGAAAGGGTAACACCCGTTGATATGTTTCCGAGGACAGCACATGTTGAGAGTGTGTGCTTGTTAACACGCACTTACAACAAATAAGTTTGCCTTGCTTATTGTTATTTAATCAGTTTGATAAACAAGAATTAGTGAGTACAAGAATAAATTTATTGTGTGTTTTACCTCTCTTGCGAAGAGAGGGGGACCGACACGGAGCAAAGCGTAGTGTTGGTGGAGAGTTCTAGCACCGTAGGTGCGTATAATCAAACATCCTTATTTCTCCATAATTACACAAAAAACAGTAAATTTGTTACATTTGAATCTGACGATTCAACGACACTCCAAGTATTCGTGTCGAGAATCCTCTACCATCGCAATCGATGGTCCCCCTCCTTTCGAAAGGAGGTACCATGTACCGCAAATTGTTTCTATGCTTTACAAATTCCAATTTGTCATATTCATTTCTAAAAAGTTGAGGTTTATGTGAAAATTCCCCCAACTCTATGCTCCATAGGTTGATTATTTGGTAGTTGTTGGTTTAGAATTAAGGCGAAAGGAGTGGTTTTATGAATGCTCAGAAAATCGGAGGATTTATAAAAGAACAAAGAAAGCTCAAAAGCCTTACACAAAAAGAATTAGCAGATATTATTAACTGCACCGATAAGGCAGTTTCAAGATGGGAAACGGGTAGAGGTATACCCGAGGTTTCGCTTCTTCTTCCACTTTCAAAAGCTCTCGACGTAACCGTAAACGAGCTTCTTTCAGGTGAAAGAATTGAGGAAGAGAAGCTTCTTGAAAAAACAGAAGAGGTTATCCTCGCAACTATAAACGACAGCAATAAAAAGCAGGTGAATCTTAAAAAATATATATTCGCTCTCGTTTGTATTATTCAGTTTATGGTGGTTTACGTTACTCCTGCAACGGCACAGCCCGGTGACGAAATGGGCGTTATATTCTTTCTCTTTTTAGGTACTATGATAACGTCTTTCGTTTTAGGAATTACGCCAATTAGTTTTAAAATCAAGCTGCTTTTTGCACTCGTTGTAATAGGGTTATTCATTCCGTCAGTTTTCATATTGCCGTTTTACGTTGTAGACTTTGAAATGTTTGCACTGTACGTTCCCGTGCTTCTTATAATAACCCTTGGTTTTATTGCAATTGGAACAGGCTTAAATTCTCTTGTACGTTTTGCTATAAGTAAATTTAAAAGGTGATTTTATGTTCAGAGATATGAGGCGTTTTAAGCAAGCCTTAACAGAAAATGAATGTATCGAGATTCTCAATAATAATACAAACGGTGTTCTTGCTCTTTCGGGTGACGAGAGTTACCCTTATGCCGTTCCGTTGAGCTACGTTTATTTTGACGGATGCATTTATTTTCATTCCGCTTCAGAGGGTCACAAAATTGACAGTATAAAAAGAAACGGTAAAGCCTCGTTTTGCGTTGTAGCGGAGGACAATATCGTTCCCGAGAAATTTACTACCTATTTTAAAAGCGTAATTGCTTTCGGTAGGGTAGAGTTAATTGAAGATGAAAAAGAAAAAATAAATGCTCTTATGCTTTTAGCAAAAAAATATTCACCTAAAGAAAGAGATGAAAGCACGAAAAAGGAAATAGACGGCTCGTTAAAAAGAGTAACGATTTTAAAATTTAATATTGAGCATTTAAGCGGAAAATGTGCAATAGAAATGTTGAAAAAATAAAAGATTATAAAATTCACCCCGTACAGATTTCATAAATCTGTACGGGGTGAAAACGTTTATTGTATGTTTTTATTATTTAAGCTTTGCTTTTACAATTTCTTCTGCTGCGTTAAGAGCATTAGCAATTTTTGTGATATCCTTACCGCCTGCCATAGCTGAATCGGGCTTACCGCCACCTGCACCGCCTGCGATTGTTGCAACTTCTCTTACAATATTACCTGCGTGAGCACCGTTTGCAATAGCTGCTTTACCGCAATAACAAATGAATGAGCAAGTGCCTTTAGCTTCCTGCTTGCCTGCAAAGATAACTACGATATCGTCGCCCTTATCCTTCGCAGAGTCAACCATTGAACGAAGAGCGTTTGCATCAGCCTCACCTAAATCAGCGGTGATAAGCTTTACTGCACCTAAATCCTTAATGTTATCGAAAAGCTCGCCTGCTTTTGCTTTTGCAATTTCAGCTTTAAGCTCGTTAAGCTCTTTCTCTTTATCCTTAAGCTCCTGAGCAACTGCTGCAGCCTTCTTGCTGAGCTCAGCAACGTTTGCTAATTTAAGTGCCGCTGCAGTATCGTGAATAAGCTTTTCGTGTTTATCAATCTGGTTGATAACACCAAGTCCTGTAACACCCTCAATTCTTCTAACACCTGCTGCAACTGAGCTTTCAGAGATAATTCTGAAAAGACCGATGTTGCCAGTGTTTGAAACGTGAGTACCACCGCAAAGCTCTGTTGAGAAATCGCCTGCAGAAACAACTCTTACAGTATCGCCGTAATTTTCACCGAAGAGAGCCATAGCACCTTTTTTCTTTGCATCGTCAATGTTCATTTCTTCAGTAACAACGGGTGCACCGGAAAGAATGATTTCATTTACTCTGTTTTCGATTTTGATAATTTCTTCTGCGGTAAGAGCAGAGAAATGAGAAAAGTCAAAACGTACTGCATTTTCGTTAACAAGCTGACCTGCCTGCTCAACGTGAGTGCCGAGAGCTTCTCTGAGTGCTGCCTGAAGAAGGTGAGCGGCTGTGTGGTTTCTCATAATTGCCTGACGGCGAGCTTTATTAACTGTGCCTGTAACAACGTCACCTACGTTTATTGCATCACCGTCTGTAAGTGTACCGTGGTGAAGAATGATGCCCTCTGCAGTTTTTGTTGTGTTAGTAACTGTAAATGTGCTTCCGTTAACTGTGATAACGCCTGTGTCACCAACTTGACCTCCACTTTCAGCGTAGAAAGCAGAGTTATCAAGAACGATTATAGCATCTGTATCGATACCGATGAAATCAACCTTTTCACCGTTTGCAGCAATAGCAAGAACTTTTCCTTCACACTCTGTAGCACTATAGCCGGTAAAGTTTGTAGCACCGCATTCCTTGAATGAAATATCGGATGATTTCCAACCCTCTGTACCTGCAACCTTACGGGAGGATTTTGCAAGAGCTTTAGCGTCTGCAAGATATTTTTCGAATTCTTCGTTGTTTACTGTATAACCGTTTTCTTCTGCAATTTCACGTGTTAAGTCAATGGGGAAGCCGTAAGTATCCTGAAGCTTGAAAGCATCTGCACCTGAAAGAACCTTACCCTCAGTTTTCTTAATCATATCGTTGAGGAGCTCAAGACCGCTGTCAATGGTTTTGTAGAAGCTGTTTTCTTCCATTGATATAACCTTGATAATATAATCTTGTTTTTCGCGAAGGCCGGGATAAGCACTTTCGTTCTCTTTAATAACAGTTTCGCAAACCTCTGCAAGAAACGGTCTGTCGATACCTAAAAGTCTGCCGTGACGTGCAGCTCTTCTGAGAAGTCGACGAAGAACGTAGCCTCTGCCAACGTTTGAGGGGATAACACCGTCACCAATCATAAAGGTTGTTGAACGGATATGGTCAGTAATAACACGAAGAGAAACGTCGCTCTTTTCGTTTTCATGGTATTTAACGCCGGCAATTTCCATTATGTGCTTCATAATGTTCTGTACTGTATCAACCTCGAAAATGTTGTTAACGTCCTGAGCGATGCAAGCAAGTCTTTCAAGTCCCATACCTGTATCAATATTAGGATTTGCAAGAGGTGTATAGTTGTTTTTGCCGTCATTTTCAAACTGAGTGAAAACAAGGTTCCAGAATTCAACGTAACGATCACATTCGCAACCAACCTTACAATCAGGGCTGCCACAACCGTATTTTTCGCCGCGGTCATAGTAAAGCTCAGAACAAGGACCGCAAGGACCTTGACCGTGCTCCCAGAAGTTATCCTCTTTACCGAATCTTACCATATGGTCGGGCTTTACTCCAACCTCTTTAGTCCAGATATCGTAAGCCTCGTCGTCATCAAGATAAACGCTGCAATATATTTTGTCGGGGTCCATTTCCATAACCTGAGTGCAGAATTCCCAAGCCCACGGAATAACCTCTTTTTTGAAGTAATCGCCAAAAGAAAAGTTGCCGAGCATTTCAAAATATGTTCCGTGACGGGCTGTGATACCAACTCTTTCAATGTCGGGAGTACGAATACATTTCTGACAGGTTGTAACTCTCTTTCCTGGGGGAGGTTCTTCACCTGTGAAATATTTTTTCATAGGTGTCATACCTGCGTTGATAAGAAGAATACTCTTATCGCCCTGAGGTACAAGTGAAAAGCTGGGAAGTCTTAAATGGTCTTTGCTTTCAAAGAATTTAAGATATTTTTCTCTTAATTCGTTAAGACCGGTCCATTCCATTAAAATCACGTCCTTAAATAAAGATTTTTGACAAAATAAAAAAGCACGTTTGCAACACGGGACGGCTCACAGCCGCGGTACCACCCGAATTGTGCAAAACGCACCACTCATAATATCGGTTAACGCCCGAAAAACGCACTGTTTTCAGTGAGGCTCCGCAAGTAGCAAATTTAAAGAGGTCAAAAAGCTTTCACCAACCGCTTTCTCTCTGAATGACTTATCAATAAATCATCTTGCATCATAGCCAAGGAATATATACATATAGTATTATATTCAAATTTGGGATAAAGTCAAGAGGGAAAATGAGGAGTGAGAAGTTAGGAGTGAGAAGTGAGAAGTGTCGGGTCTGCGACGGCGATTGTAAAAGATGCCAGATGCCAGATACCAGATGCCAGAGTGCTTCGCAAGATAATAGATAAAAGATAATATTGAATAGATAATAGAAAAGGTTCTGCGACGGCATTATATTTTGCTATCGCGGACCTGTTATTTTTATTGATATGTTTAATTGTAGCGGAGCTTATAATGCTTACCGCAGGTCCCGACACTCCTAACTCCTCATTCCTCACTCCTCACTTGCGAATAAAGTTTATCTCTTGTTTGAACGTCTGATAGTTGTCATTTGCAATCTATAATATCAGTAAATTTTATATTACTCTTGACATATTGAGGGAAGGGTGTTATAATTCGTAACTGTTGTGGAATGTCCACATGAATTTTCCTTGCTCTTAAATACATCTATAAGAGCCGGAGCCCATAAGGAGGTGCAAACGATGTCAAACAGTTACGAAACAATTATTGTCTACTCACTTAAAAACGGTGAAGAGGCTGCAAAAGAGCTTGCTGCTAAATTCCAGGCAATGATGGCTGAGAACGGTACTGTAGACAGCGTTGACGAGTGGGGTAAGCGTAAGCTTGCATATCTCATCAACGATGAAGACTGCGGTTACTACGTTCTTTATAATCACACTTGTGATGCTGATTATCCGGCAGAGCTTAGCCGTGTTCTCAGAATTACAGACGGTGTTCTTCGTTCATTAGTTATTAAAAAATAAGAGGTGTGAAAGATGCTTAATTGTGCAGTTATAATGGGTAGACTTACAGCTGATCCCGAGCTTCGCCAGACTCCTTCAGGTGTTGCTGTTACAAGATTTACAGTTGCGGTTGACCGTAGCTTTGTAAAAGCAGGTGAAGAAAGAAAAGCTGACTTTATTAATGTTGTTGCATGGAGACAGACAGCAGAGTTCGTTACAAGATATTTCTCAAAAGGCTCTATGATTGCTGTTCAGGGTGCTATTCAGACAGGTTCTTACGAAAAAGACGGCGTTAAACGTTCAACCTTTGAAATTGTTGCCGACAACGTAAGCTTCTGCGGTTCAAAAAGTGAATCAGGCACAAGCGGTGCTCCCAGAACACCCGTTGCAGCTGCTCCGTCTTTCTCAAACGGCAGTGCTGATGATTTCGCAGCAATGGCTGACGATGACGATCTGCCGTTCTGATTCTAACAGGAGGTAAATTTACAATGGCATACGATAAAAATGATCGCCGCCCCAACAAAAGAGGCCGCAAAAAAGTTTGCGCTTTCTGCGTTGAGAAGGTAGAAACAATCGACTACAAAGATACAGCAAAGCTCGGTCGTTACACATCAGATAGAGCTAAGATTCTTCCTCGCCGTGTAACAGGTACTTGTGCTTATCATCAGAGAGAGCTTACAACAGCTATCAAGAGAGCAAGACATATCGCTCTTCTTCCCTATACAGCAGATTAATCTTTTTGTGTATTGCACTTTGCTTTTCCGTTTTTCTCACCCGAACTCACGTACCTTTGTACGCTTCGGGGTTCATAAAACAAAAAATCAAAGCACACTACATCAAAAATATTGCTGAATGTTTTACAGAGGTTCGAAAGAGCCTCTGTTTTTTTGTTGACTAATCAAGCGCTATGCGCTATAATATGGTGTATTGAGAGGGGGATGATGATGGTTGATATAAAGGATAAAAATTTGAGTGGTTATTCTTTCATAGATTTATTTGCTGGACTTGGTGGATTTAGAGTTGCACTTGAGTCCCTTGGAGCACATTGTGTATACTCAAATGAGTGGGATAAATCTGTCCAAGAAGTCTATGCTGATAATTTTGGTGATATTCCGGATGGAGATATTACCAAGGTTGATGAGAATGCTATACCTAATCATGATATTTTATGTGCAGGATTTCCTTGCCAAGCATTTTCCATTAGCGGTAAACAACGTGGCTTTGAAGACAGTAGAGGTACATTGTTTTTTGATGTAGCACGAATAGTGAAAGCTAAAAAGCCTAAAATTGTTTTTATGGAAAATGTAAAGAATTTTGCGTCACATGACAATGGGCATACATTAGAAGTTGTACGGACAACTATGGATGAGCTTGGATACACGTTCAACCAAAAAGTTTTAAGTGCTGTTGATTATGGGATTCCTCAAAAAAGAGAAAGAATTTATATGGTTTGCTTCCGTAAAGATTTAAATATTAATTCTTTTTCATATCCTAAACCCTTTAAATTAACCCGACACGTTGAAGATTTTTTGATTGATGACGAAAAATTACTAGAGAAATTATATGTTAACAGACCTGACACCTACTATAATTATACAAGTGATAACGAGTATAGCGATAAACCCATACGATTAGGAATAGTGAATAAAGGTGGTCAGGGCGAAAGAATCTATAGCACTAAGGGGATTGCAATTACATTATCTGCATATGGCGGTGGTGTTTTTGCTAAAACCGGTGGTTTCCTTGTGAATGGTAAGCCCAGAAGATTACATCCAAGAGAGTGTGCAAGAATTATGGGTTATCCTGATAGTTATAAAATTTGTAAGAATCAAAACCAAGCATACCAACAGTTTGGTAATTCAGTGGTAATTGATGTTTTACAATACATTGCACAAGAAATAGGTGCTTCAATAAAGGGGTTGCCACTCAGTGAATGAAATTGATTTTCGCATATGGCTATTAAAAAAAGAAACCAATAAAAAAGTTGTAAGTGATTTAGTTTCACGTCTTAAGCGTATAGAAAAAGAAATAAATCACTGTGATATTGATTGCGAATACCACAGTGATAAATGTGAAAAGCTTCTTTCGTATTTTAATAAAAAAGGTCTTAATGCTCAAATGGATACAATTGAAACCTCGCTCCCAATCGGTAAATATCAGTTAAGCACATATAAATATGCACTTAAGAAATACATTGCGTTTTTAGATGAATTTACTTTAAATAATCGATAAATTCTTCTTCAGTTAACCCTGTGCAATTACTTTTTAACTGTATTGAAAAAATCACATTTGCATTATATGTATTAGATAGTTTTCTAATTTCATAAGCATCATCACGCTGAGATATCATATATTCATATCCACCGTATACAAAACGGATTCCATGCATATTACGAGTGGTGCTAATGAATAATTTATCCCCTTGAGCTCTTATAGATGTAATAGAATCAATATCGTCTTTTATATATCTTGAAATTGCAGCAATCCTACTTTTACCAACACTACTAGACCCACTACGCTTGATTCGATATTTCGCTAAAACATTAAAGCATTCAGAAAAATCATCTACTCTTACAATCTTATAATCATTCGTAATAAAGAATTCGGCTCCCTTATTTTTGTATGTTTGGATAATCCAATCTGCGAAAATTTCGGAGCCGTTAATCATGTTAATATCTTTTCCTGCAGTTCCAGCTTCACGAAATTCATCAAAATCCTCGTTCATGTATTCCATTATTTTTCTTGCAGAATCATTTATTCTATTAACGTTTAATGGACTATACTCAAAGCTACCTGTAGCGATATTAGGTAATAAAACAAATTGTCCACATTGGGCAGGACAGTGTTTTACATCAATATAAAACACACCCTTTCGTGTTATAACCTTTATATCGGGGACTGTTGAATCAGAACCACCTTCTTGGATGAACCTTGCATATGCACCAAAAGTATCATTCAAAAAGTCAGTGCAACTGCTTTCAAAATTTTGCCATATAGCCATAAAATTATTCCTCCATATTTATTGCTCTTTTGAACTCAGCCAAATCATTCGGTTTTTGATTTCTGTACTTCAAAGATAATTCACAGATAACGTTGGGATTGGCTGTGTTTGAAAGTCTCCTTACTTCATAAACAAAATTTTCTTTTTTACTAATTTTCGCTGAATATTTATTCTCTTTAAGTAAATATGTATACTCATTACAGACAATACTTTTTTCATTATTGTTTGATTTACTGTGAAAAAAACATTTGTATTTTTTGCCTACCTTAATAAATTCCAGTTGACCCAATAACCCTTCTCGGTGGAAACCTTCCTCAATTTCGGTTAAATTGTTTCTTTGGTTTGGATTAGCAGAACCACTCTTTTTTATTCTGTATACTGCAGAAATATTGAAAAGTTCTGAAAAATTTTCTATAGGTGTAATAATATATTCATTACCTTTCGTCATAAAAAATCGAACATTTTTAGGTTTATAAAAATCATTCACCCAGCCATAAAGAACTTCACTGTCAATATTTATAGAAATCCCTGTGGTATTAACTGCACAGAAAGTTTCGTAATTGTCATTCATATATTCAACAATTGCTCTTCTGTTGTTTGTATCTGGAGATTTTACATCTGCAGATACATCAAAGCTTTTGCTGGCTTCGTTGGGGAATACAACAAATTGACAGCACTGAGACTTATTCTCCTTAATTTCCACAAAAAAAGAATTATCCGGTGTAACAGTAAGTTCAACATCTGCTTTAGTTGAGTCTGACTTTCCATAAGCATTAATCTCAATATTTTCGCCAAACTCTTTGCATAAATATCCAAAACAATCTTCTTCAAATTTTTCCCACTTTATACTCATCTTAATCTCCTTTGCTTACTAAAAAAGAAACAATAGACTTTCCCAATGATTCAATCACATCAACCGTCATCGCATTTCCTGCTTGCATCAATAAATGTCTATCAGAAACAACATCTTTAACTTTTTCAGCATATTCTTTAGGAAATCCTTGAAGCAATAACGCTTCATAACCAGTCAATTGATATATATCCCCGTCTCTGACATATAGGACTCCGTCACGCTGAGCTCTTAAAGTTGGACAACGACCGTCATAAATTCTCAAATCATTCATTCTTGTGTCAAGAATTTTGCCTTCCATTTTCCTTAAATCATCAACAGTGTATTTTCCTTGATTTACAGAATTATTTAAATAATAATGCAAAATTGACAATCGCTCTTCACTTGCAATACTATTGTCAATCAGAAAATCTGTTAACGGCTGTTTGTCAACGAATTCAGGCCACACAAATTTAGAATAATCCAAGTTTAAATCTTTTCTAAAGCCCACAAAATATACCCGCTGTCTCATTTGTGGTACTCTGTAATTTAAACTTGTAAGAACCCTGTAACTTGCAATATAACCGGCATCCGAAAGTTCCTTCATTATTCTTTTTATTGTTTTTCCACCATCATGCGTAACTAAACCTTTGACGTTTTCTAAAATGAAACATTTGGGTTTCATTTCCTGCATAATACGTGATAACTGGAAAATAATTTGCCCCCTGTCATCAGAAAAGCCTTCCTGTCTTCCTATAA
Organism: Acutalibacteraceae bacterium; assembly: GCA_045605825.1. Lineage (GTDB taxonomy): Bacteria > Bacillota > Clostridia > Oscillospirales > Acutalibacteraceae > DTU089. Next base: position 417 of record JAZUQS010000018.1, on the reverse strand, counting down.
CCGAAAATGTTTGACATGGAAATCCGGCAATTAACACATCGAAATTAGGTAGATTTTCTTTACCTAATTTTTTTAAATTACCATAATTAATATCATCATCGGTATTATGCATAAGTTTATATGTTGTGTCAGCGAGTCTACTAGTTTCCGAACGACCGACACATTTTAGGCCTACTTTTTCGAGTCCCAATCTGCCACCACCAATACCGGAACAAAAGTCAAAAAAAGTGTGTATCATTATTTTCCCTTTCTTAATGAACAGTCTGTATTTGCATTTTACTACATTATCAGATTTTTTACAACTGCAATCGAGTGAGCATAAAAGTAATGAGTATTGTATTGTTTTTTCTGTTGTATAAAATATTAAAATAAGATTACAATTTTATAAAAAACTTGTATATCGGTTTTTATTGTGAT
>JAZUQS010000017.1:0-6610 GCA_045605825.1 Acutalibacteraceae bacterium | reverse complement strand
TTATCGGTAACGCTGCTCTTGTTAAAAGCGAAGTTACGTGGGATAACATTGATGACGCTAACTTATCAGCCGAACAGGTTGCTGACCTTGCACTCGACCTTGTAGACAACGATCTCCTCGCAGGTATGGAAGCAATTGACGCACGCGTATTTTTGTATTGGCATACTAAAATATGGAGGTAAAACTTTATGAAACAATCAACTAAATTGTTGAGCTTGGTTCTTGCACTCGTTATGGCTTTCAGCTGCATGACTGTTATCGGTAACGCTGCTCTTGTTAAAAGCGACGTAAAGTACGATAACATCGACGATGCTGATTTAACAGCCGAACAGGTTGCTGACCTTGCACTCGACCTTGTAGACAACGATCTCCTCGCAGGTATTGAAGCAATTGACGCACGCTTTTTTGTATTGGTGTACTAAAAATATGTAACGAACTAGTACGTTACCTACGGGCCAGATACAAAAATGATGTTTTGTGTATTTTTTACAATTATATGTGTAAAGCCTTTTTGCTTTACTGTTTTTGAATACAGAAAAAAATTATTTTACATTGATTTTATTGACATTTTTTAAACTTTAAACTAAAAGTCATTTCTTACTCAAAACACTATGTAAAGTTTTTTATCTTTACAAGTTTATAGTAATAAACCTTTAACTTTCTTAAAACTTTCTTTTACATTCGTCATTTTGACCAATAATATATTTTTGGGATTTTACAATTTCGTTTTTGCATTTTGCCTTATATTTCTCAACTCATTTGTACAAAGTAAACGAAAAGTTAAAAATCTGCATTTTTCGCAAAAATTCCTCTTGAAATGACTTCCTATAAAATGTATAATTTCTTTATAAAAATTTACGAATCTAATTCCAATGTGGGTGACAGTTATGAAACTGCTCGAAGAAAAAATAAAAAATGAAGGAACAGCCATAGGAACCGATATTCTTAAGGTTGATATGTTTTTAAATCATCAAATCGACCCAATTCTTGTTGAAGAAATGGGAAAAGAGTTCTACCGACTTTTTAAGGATTGCGGTGCTACAAAGGTTGTAACAATTGAGTCTTCAGGTATATCAATCGCTGTTGCAGCAGCCCGTTACTTCGGTATTCCTGCCCTTTTCGCAAAGAAAGCGGCTCATAAAAACGTTGGCAGCGAGGTTTACTCTGCTAAATGCTATTCCTTCACCCACGGCAACGAATACACAATGAACGTTTCGAAAAAATATCTTTCTTCCGACGATAAGGTTTTGATTATTGACGATTTTATGGCGGGCGGGAACGCTTGTAACGCTCTTATTGATATTATCGGACAAGCCGGTGCTCAGGTTGTAGGTATCGGTATCGCAATTGAAAAGGGCTTTCAACCCGGTGGCAAGGCTCTTCGTGAAAAGGGCTATAAAGTAAGGTCATTAGCAATCGTTGAGAGTATGAATGACGGTGAAATCACATTCACACCCGAAATCGATAGCTGACAATAAAAAAATTCCATTTTGGAGGTAATGACAATGAAAAAGTTCGCAAAAATTCTCTCTCTTTGTCTTGCTCTCGTTATGGTTGTTGGTTGCTTCGCATCTTGCGGCGGCAACGAAACACCTGACGAGCCTGCAGCAGAAAACATTAAGGTTGCTCTTATTTGTTTGCACGGTGACTCTTCAACTTATGATAAGAACTTCATCGATGCTTTCAAGCTTGCTTGTGAAAACAAGGGCCTTACAGCTGACGATTACACAATCGTTACTGACATCCCCGAGGACACAGCTTGCTATGATCAAGCAGCTGACTTAGCAGAATCTTATGACCTTATCTTCGCTGACTCCTTCGGTCACGAAGCTCATATGATTAAAGCTGCAAAAGAGTTCCCCGACGTTGAGTTCTGTCATGCAACAGGTACAAAGGCTCACACAGAAGGTCTTGCTAACTTCCACAATGCTTTCGCATCTATCTACGAAGGCAGATATCTTGCCGGTGTTGCAGCAGGTATGAAGCTCGTTGAACTCTACGGTGATGAGGACGGTAAGGTTTCTGACGAAAACGCAAAAATCGGTTACGTTGGTGCTTTCCCCTATGCTGAAGTTATTTCAGGTTACACATCATTCTACCTTGGTGCTAAATCAGTTGTAGAAAATGCTACTATGGAAGTTCGCTATACAAACTCCTGGTATGATGAGGCAGCTGAAAAAACAACAGCTCTTGCTCTTATCGACAATGGTTGCAAATTGATTTCACAGCACGCTGACTCTTGGGGTGCTCCCACAGCTTGCGAAGAGAAAAACATTCCTAACGTTTCTTACAACGGTTCAACTGAAGAAAAGGCTCCCAACACATTTATCATTGCTTCAAGAATCAACTGGGCTCCTTATTTTGAGTACATTATTGATTGCGTTCAAAACGACAAAGCTATTGATACTGACTGGACAGGTACAATCGCTACAGGCTCTGTTGAAATAACAGCTCTCGGCGGTGCTGCTGCAAAGGGCACACAGGAAAAGCTTGACCAAGTTAAGAAGGGTCTTCAGGACGGTACAATCAAAGTATTTGACTGTGCTACATTCACAGTTGAAGGCAAGCCCTTAACATCATTTATCGCTGACGTTGATGATGCAGGTGACTTTATTCCTGAAACAGAAGTTGTTGAAACAGCAAACGGAATTACTTTCGTTAATGAAAGTGCTAAACGTTCAGCTCCATACTTCAACATAATAATCGACGGTATCACAGCTGTTACCGAATAATTTGATTCAGTAAGTTATCTTGCTTATTGAAAAGAAAGGCGAAGCTCAACAACTTCGCCTTTCTTAAATGATAATCAAACAAAAATCCTTAAGGAGTTTCTTATGGAGAAAACTGTTATTTTACAATTAAAAAATATTACTAAAAGATTTGGCTCTAAGGTCATTGCAAACAACAATGTAAGCTTAGATGTTTATAAAGGAGAAATACTCTCTATTCTCGGTGAAAACGGTTGTGGTAAAACAACCCTTATGAATATGATATCCGGTATTTATTATCCTGATTCCGGTAAAATTCTTATTAACGGCGAAGAAGTTATTATTCGCTCCCCTCGTGATGCTTTTGAGCATAAAATCGGTATGATTCATCAACATTTCAAGTTGATTGACATTTTCACTGCGGCACAAAACGTTGCATTAGGTATTGAAAACGAAAAATATAATCTTAAAGAAGTAAATAACCGTATTAAAGAAATGGCTGAAAAATACGGATTCAATATAAATCTTAATAAAAAAATATATGAAATGTCCGTTTCCGAAAAGCAGACTGTTGAAATCCTTAAGGTTTTATACAGAGGTGCTGATATTCTCATATTGGATGAACCCACAGCAGTTTTGACTCCCCAAGAAATCAGAAGCTTGTTCAAGGTTTTAAAAGCAATGAGAGACGATGGAAAGTCAATCATCATCATTACTCATAAATTGAATGAGGTTATGGAAATTTCCGACAGGGTCACCGTTTTGCGTAAGGGTGAACGCATCGCAACAGTAAACACCGCCGAAACCTCTGAAAAAGAGCTTACAGAAATGATGGTTGGTGAAAAAATCGACCTTAATATCAACCGTACAGAGCCTGTTGACACTAAATTAAGGCTTTCAGTTTCAGGACTTACAGTTAAAAATCCTGACGGTTATAAAGTAATTGATAATGTTTCTTTTGATGCATTTGGTGGCGAAATCCTCGGTATTGCGGGTATTGCAGGTAGCGGTCAAAAAGAGTTGCTGGAAGCAATTGCAGGACTTAACAGCTACGATTCAGGTACATTGATTTATTATCACCCTAAAAAAGATAAGCCCGTTTCCTTCTATCACAAAACCTACAAGCGAGTTATGGAGCTTGCCCACGAAAACGCTTTCAAGGATAGCAACGGAAACGATATCAAATTTGATAAATTAACTAAAAAAGAAATCAAAAACCTTGTTAACGAGGAGAAAATACTGTTCAAGGAAGATGAGGTTATTGATTTAAAAAATAAGACACCGAGAGAAATTCGTGAACTCGGTATCCGCCTTTCCTTTGTTCCCGAGGACAGACTGGGTATGGGGCTTGTCGGCAGTATGAGCATTATTGATAATATGATGCTTCGCAGTTATCGAAAAGGTAAATCATTATTCCTTGACAGAAAAACTCCCTCGGACCTTGCCGACAGAATTATCAGTGAGTTAGAGGTTAACACCCCCGATTCACATACAGCAGTAAGAAAGCTCTCGGGCGGTAACGTTCAAAAGGTTCTTGTCGGTCGAGAAATTGCCGCCGCACCTGCAATTTTAATGACTGCTTATCCTGTTCGCGGACTTGATATCAACTCATCCTACACCATTTACAATCTTCTTAACGAACAAAAGCAAAAAGGAGTTTCTGTTATTTTTGTAGGTGAAGATCTTGACGTTCTTATGGCCCTCAGTGACAGAATACTTGTTTTAAGTGGCGGTGGAATTTCAGGCATTGTTGATGCCAGAACAACCACTAAAGATGAAATTGGTCTTCTTATGGTAAAATCTGATAAAAATGAGGTGACGGAATGAAAAAGAATAAAAGCAATCTAAAAGAACCCTTTGTCAGAATTGTTAAACGGGATAATATTAATCTCCCAAAAATCATTCTGATTTATTCCATCGCTATTGTTGGAGGCTTACTTTTAAGCGGATTGATTTCTGTTTTGTTTTCTGAAAAAGGTATTGGAGATTTCTTTGAGTCGTTATTTACAGGGGCATTTGGAAGTGAACGTAAATTCTGGCTTTTACTTCAGGACACCGCTCTCCTGCTCGGTACTTCAATGGCTTTGCTTCCTGCATTTAAAATGAAATTCTGGAACCTTGGCGGAAACGGGCAGATTCTTGTAGGCTGTCTTTGTGCAATTGCTTGTATGTTCTACCTTGGTGGTAAGGTAAGTGATTCTGTTATTATACCTCTTATGCTTATCGCAAGTGTGGCTGCAGGTGCTGTATGGGCAGGTATTCCTGCTATTTTCAAAGCAAAATTCAACACAAACGAATCTTTGTTTACTCTTATGATGAACTATATTGCTCAAGGTCTGGTTTCCTTATGTATCACAATCTGGGTAAAATCAGGTTCAGGTGTTCTCGCACCAATCGCTTACGGTAACATTCCTGAATTAGGTAACAAGTATTTATTACCTATCATTTTATTCGTATTAATTACAGTTGCAATGCACATATACCTTCGTTCAGCTAAACACGGTTATGAAATTTCCGTTGTGGGCGAAAGCATCAATACTGCAAAATATGTCGGTATTAAGGTTGATAAGGTTATTATCAGAACAATGATTCTTTCAGGTGCCATTGCAGGTCTTGTAGGCTTTATTCTTGCAGGTTCAATTAACCATACTGTCAGTACAGCTCCAGCAAATAATATGGGCCTTACGGGTATTATGGCAACATGGCTTGCTACATTTAATCCTTTACTTATTATGCTTACAAGCTTCTTTATCACCTTTATTTCCAAAGGTATGGTTGAGGTCAGAAAGACCTTTATGTTTACAAATGATTCAATATCAAATATAGTTGTAGGTATTGTTTATTTTGCAGTTATTATCTGCTCATTCTTTATTAACTATAAGCTCGTTTTCAGAAAAAAAGAAAAGGAGGAAATTAAGAAATGACTGTTACTTTCTTAATGAGTGCAATTGCCATTGGCACAGTTCTTCTTTTCGGCTGTATCGGTGAAACAATTACAGAAAAAGCCGGTCACTTAAACCTTGGTATTCCCGGAATTATGTGTACGGGTACTGTGGGCGGATGTCTTTTCGTCAGTCTTTATATGAACGGCCTTGAAAATCCTGAAAGTGCATCATGGCTTTTACTGATACTTTCATCACTTTTTGGCGCTTTCCTTTTTGCTTCTCTCACAGCTGCAATTTATGCTGTTATTACAATTACATTCCGTTGCAATCAGAATATTACAGGTCTTGCAATTACAATTTTCGGTAACGGTCTGACACAGTTTTTAATGCACTCGTACGTTGATAAAAGTAATTTTTCAACCGCTGGTAAAATCATCGCAAAAAGCTTACCTTTTGCCGAAAACGCCGACGGTGTGGTTAAGGTATTGTTCGGTCACGGCTTTTACGTATATTTTGCAATACTTATTGCATTGATTACCACATTTATTTTTAATCGAACGAAGGTTGGTCTTAACCTTCGGGCAATCGGTGAAAATACTGCAACTGCAGATGCTATGGGTGTTAATATAACATTGTACAAATATGTTGCCATTTTAGTAGGTGGCGGTATTGCAGGATTTGGCGGAGTTTTCTATATTATGGACTATGTAAAAGGCAGCTGGGAAAATGCATCAACTATTGAGGCTTTTGGTTGGCTCGCTATAGCTCTTGTTATCTTCACATTGTGGAAGCCAAACATCTCAATAATAGGCTCATATCTTTTCGGTGCATTATATATTGCAGCCTTTGTTTTCGGAAACATTTCATTCTCAGGAAGAGAAATCTTGAAAATGTTACCCTATGTAATTACAATCATCGTTTTAATTGTTACCAGTATGATGAACAAAAAAGAAAATCAACCTCCACAAAACCTCGGACTTAACTATTTCAGAGAAGAAAGATAAACTCTTAAAACAA